>JANQJX010000150.1 GCA_028281425.1 Simkania sp. | reverse complement strand
TGCGACCTGCCTGACTTGGGAAACCACTTGTGCTTGCAGGGCCGAGTACTTTTTAATCAATGTTGTAAAAGAAAGTTTACAGGCGTGCTTCGTCCAGTCTTCTCCTCCAACTGACATAAATCAATACCTACTTGTCTTGTTTAAAATTTAAAATTTTTGGGGTAAAAAAAACCCTTCTTTTTTACTCGTTTGAAGCTCGTTGAACGACTTTTTTAAGTGCTTCATACCCTTGAATAAGAAGGCCACACTGATCAAAATTTTCTGCAGCTCTTCCTTCTCTAAGAGCATTTTTTAGGTGTTGTATTTTAGTATCACAAATACTAAAAATCTCATTTTTTCTTTTTTTACTACCTTTAAGCTCTTTTTCAAGATCAAATTCAAAGGGCTTATTTTTCTTTTTTTCCAATCCAAACATAGGGTAAGACCTCAGTTCCTTTGGCTTATTGTCCTTGAGTATAAGGAAGCCATATGTTTTTTAGTTTTTTGATAAATTAAAACTAATTTTTTTCTTATCAAAGATTAAAATAGAATGCAAAACTTTTAGTATTTAAAATGACTTGCTTTCTAAATGATTTTTCTACTTGGGTTGTTTTCTATGTCAAAAAAAGGCAGCCCTAAAATTACATCTTTTATTTGTTTGTTCTATCATTGCTGATTGTAAGTAATTTGATATTTTATACCATCTTTTTCGAGAAAAATAGATTTTTCCTCAATTTTTTTAATTTCCATTCCATCTAACCAGTCACCCATGGTCAAAATTTTCCCATTGATGACGACATATTGACTCACGTTTCCCATCATAGAACTTCCTGTCACTTTATATTTAGAAGTTAAATCAATAATGTCATTGGTTGGCTTAGTAAAAAACACAAAGTTTTTTACAATGCGAATCCCAGTAATTTTTCTAAGCTCAGATACGAGCTGAGTAAAAGGGGATTCGTAGTTATTTCCAACACGACCTGACAAGATCAGTTCACCGTTTGAAAATTGAAACGTTACATTCTCAAAATTTTTCTCTAATAACATACTTTGAATACGTGCTTCTAAAGTATTTTCAACAACGACTTGGTTATCGAGTTTATCTAAATAAGGGAAATTTAAATTGATATATTCAGCAAGAAGTGTTGCTTCTTCTAGCGTTTGAACATAGCCTCTTAAGACAAAACGTCCCGGGAAAATAGAAGTTAAGTTGATTCCTCTCCATTTAGGATTTCTGGAAAGAAGGGCATTGGTATTTTCCCAAACAAGTTCATCAATGATCACATTGTTATCAATAGATTGAATAAAAGGAAGCGAGCGAATCGTATAGACCATTTCTTGATGGTCAACTTCGGTTAAAACATGTCCCATTAAAAAGAGCTTGCCTGTTGCAGTGTTAAATGAAAATTCAATTTCTGGAAAGTTTTTAAGAGCCTTTTTCACTTCTGCTGATTCGTCGACAACAGAAACAATAATGGATTTACTTTTGAAAAGGCTAAAAACACTTCCGATTGCAACGATGAGTAAAAGAGCAAAAAGAGCGCTGATGACTAAGTGGCGCATGGGAATTTTCATCTTTTTCCAGTCTTTTTTCATCACTTTTTTTTCATCGTCTTCTAATGGAGGTTCTTTTTGTTTAGAAGGAGAGCTAAATGCTTCAAAAGGGGGGTGTCTTGGAGAAACAATTGTTTCTCTTGTTTGTTCTCGATCGATGAGTAAGAAAGTTGTTGTCCCAAGAGAGATAAGATCTTGTGTTTTTAAATCTGTTTTTTCTGTAATTTCTGATCCATTGACCAAAATTTTGTTTAAACTTCCTAAATCTTCTATGGCAATTGAGCCATCTAGTAGGGCAGAAATCTTTGCATGTTGACGTGAGACACTTAAGTCTTGAAGAATGATATCGCAAGAAGAGGGATCTTTACCGATGATATAATTTGTTGCTTCATGGATTCCGAATTCAGCTCCTGCATTAGGTCCTGAAATGATTTTGATAATCCAACGGGTGTCAGATCCTCCTGTAAAAGCAAGTGCTTCCAAATCATCGGTATCTTCGTAAATCGTAGGTGTTGCGTTTTCAATTTCTTCGATTTCTTCTTCAGAAGGTATATTGACAGGGTCATGGTTGCTAAAACGAAAAAAAACATTGCCAATTTGTACAATATCCCCTTCTTTTAAAATCTGTGGATCAGTTAAGGATTTACCATTAAGGTTTACTGGATTGATAGCACTTAAATTTTCAATCTGAAACTCTTGGTCAATCAAACGTAAAATTGCATGTTTACGAGAGACCATCGGATCTTCGATGAGTTGAGAACAAACATTTGGGTCTCTTCCGATCACCCATTCGTTTCCTTCTTCCATTCGAATAATAAGACCTGCTAAAGGGCCTTCTTTAGCAATCAGAAATCCCGACATAAATTAAATCCATATCTAACCACTTCTACCTTTTTAAAAAATACACACTTAAGTATTTTTTTTCTTCCTTTTTTTTAATCTTACGGAAATTGTTTTATCTGATCTATTTATCGTTTGTTTATTTAAGGAAAATGAAATCTTTATTTTTTCTTCATCACTATATCAGTTATGTTTGAAAAATCTTTTTAAGCCTTTAAAAAATATAGGGTCACTGCAGAGTCCCATAAGATTATGGAGGGCCTGTTGCAAACTCAGAGCCTATGGATTTTTCTAGATTGGGCATGCGACATGCGGGCTAAAATTTGATGCTCTCCTTTAGAATTTTGTATTTCTTTTCAATATGACATGGATTGCTTTTGCGCATTTTCTCTTAGGGGTGCTTTAATTCGTTCTAATGTGTATACTTTGGTATAATAGCATTTTAAAAGCTTTCAATGGATTGAGGAATTGCTTATCTATTGGTTTAAATACGATCTCTATTATGGAGATAGGGAAAATTTAAGAAAATCGAAAGAAGAGGTGTTATAAGAAAACATGTATCTTGAAAAAGCTTTAGAAATTTTGTCAAAGGAATTGCAACTTGTTGCAATTCCTCAGAAAAATAAAGAGGGGATTTATCATCTCAAACTATTTGAAGATGCTGAGGTTCATATCTCTGAATTAAATCCTGGAGCCTATTTTTTTTCTAAAATTGGGCCCCTTTCTCAAGAAAATAGAAAAGAGGTTTTATATATTTATCTAATGAAGGCAAATCTTATGGGCCAGGGAACAGGAGGAGCTGCAATCGGAATAGATTCGAATGAAACTTATCTCACTCTTGGGCAGGGGATTCCTTTTGAATTCAACTATAGTGTATTTAAGGAGAGTCTTGAGGATTTTGTAAATTATCTTGTTTTTTGGCAGGCTGAAATTGTTCGTTTGAATCAAGCTCTTTTATGATTGAAAGGAACTGTTTTTGAGTTTAAATTTTCCACTCAGAGACTGCCTTTGATCCCTGAATACCAGTTTTTATCATGAGTTTTCCAAAAGCTATGGAGGTATGGGGTTATTCCAAAGAGGGAGTTTTTTTAAATGGTTAATGATCATTTGAGGATTTTCTAAAAGATGATTGATTGCAATGCGTTCCCCTTCTTTTAAAAGAAGGCCCATCTTTTTTCCATTTTCAATGCCAGCCTTTTGCAAATGCTTTGCAGTTAATAAAGGGGTATTGTTTTTTAAACGTTGGATAAAAGGTTGTAATGTGAGTATTTTTTGATGATGTGATTGAAGAAAGTCTTGTCTTGTATTTAAAGGTAGATGAATCGCTTTGATTTTAAGGCAAAGAGCAAACAAAGGATGGGCATAGAGTTTTGCCCAATCAAAAGATTCTAAATGATTATTTTGAAATGCTTTGCTAGTAAGATGTGAAAAGGCGATAAATTTTTTATCCTCATTTGAGAGCTTTAGGTCAAGGGATAATGTTTCTTTTTCTTCCAAAGAAAGATGGGGAAAAAGTTCTAATATTTTAGAGATTAAAGGAGCGTCATCTGGAAAATAAGGAAGAAATTGAACTCTTTTTTTGATGTCTTGAATAGATAGAGATTTTAAAGAAGGAAAAATGAAAGGTAAAAGGTTAAGACGATGAAGTGAAATGAGCGCTTGATCAAAATGGGGGTAGGCAGCCATTTTAGAAAATTCATTCCAAACACGTTCAATGGCAACAGAAGGGAAGAGGGTATGGGCATGTTCTAAAATTGCTTTCAAGGTTTTGTTTTCAATAGAAAAATGAAAACGACTGGCATAACGAACAGCTCGAATCATACGTAAGCGGTCTTCAAGAAATCTCTTATTGGGATTTCCAATAGAACGGATGATCCCCCTTTCAATATCTTTTTGACCTTCAACGTAGTCAATAATTTCTTGTTTAAGAGGATCAAAAAAGATTCCATTGATTGTAAAGTCTCGCCTTTTTGCATCTTCTTGAGGATGCGCCTTTTTGATACGGGTAGGCCTTCTTCCATCTTTATAATCTTCATCCTGACGAAAGGTTGCGACTTCAAAATGGTGCCCTTTTAACACAATAATAATAATTCCAAAATGAATTCCAACAGGGATGGTTTTTTGAAATAGCTGCTTGATCTCTTCCACAGAAGCATTTGTTGCAATGTCGATATCGTCAGATGTACGATGCATTAAAAAATCACGTACCCACCCTCCAGCAAAGTAGGCAATATACCCCTTTTCTTGCAACTTTTTAACAATTTCGCAGCCTAGGGTAAAAGTTGGCATTGCTTCCTTAATTATAAAGTGACTTTATATGACTGTTGAAATATGGATCATTTAAGATACAAATATATCATTTTGCCCTTTTTCTCAGAATAAATTTTAGCCCCTAGTTCTCTACCTGATCTTTTGAAAAGGCGTGCGCGAGTGTTTTTCGATACATCTAAGAAACTCTCGAATGGATAAGTTGACAACCTAACCCGCGCTCTGAAAGCCTCCGCATGCTCTGTTTCGCTCACACATCCAATAAATTCTCTTGGCAAGGTTTCAACTCTTCCCTTCGAGAATGTCTTGGTGTTTCTGAAAACACTCGTGCCGCTCTTTTTCCAGGGGTGGCGTAAAATATGGGTTAGTTCACATTTCGCCTAGTCACTTTACAAGAGTCCACATACCCTATTTCACTCACACCTCCAATTTTGTGAATTTCATGATTGAAATTGGGATTACATTTGAGGCATTATTTTAAGGCCAAGAATGCTAAGGCCTACTTTTAAAATATGGCCCGTTAGTTCAATTAAAAGAAGGCGACTTTGTTCTTGTGCGTTTCCTTCCACGCGGCAATCACGAAAAAAGGCATGAAACTTTTCGGCTAAAGCATAGAGATAATCAGAAAGACGATTTGGTAAAAGGTCTCGATCCATTAGCTCTAACGTTTCTCCAAATTGACGCAAACAAAGCCCTAACGCAATTTCGCTTGGGTGAGTCAATAAAATATTTCCTTCCATCTTTATCGATTTTTTCTTTTCTTTCACTTTTCGCTTGATACTTTGGATGCGGACATAAGCATAAAGCAAAAAAGAGGCTGTATTCCCTTCAAAACTCAGCATTCGATCATAACTAAAGAGATAATCTTTCATACGATGGGAAGAAAGGTCGGCATATTTGATGGCATCGATCCCTAAAATTTTAGCGAGTTTATCTCTTTCGTCTGAAGGAAGATTCCCGAGACGCTCATTTAAAATCTCTTTTGCTTTTTCAGTGGCTTTTAACAAGAGATCAAGAAGTTTTTCTGTGTGACCCGAGCGAGTTTTAAATTTTTTCCCATCTGGACCTAGAACAACACCAAAAGGAATATGCTCTACTTTGGTTTTTTTGGGATCAAAGTAGGAAGCTTTTTCTGCAGCTTGAAAAACCATTTGAAAATGGAGCCTTTGTCCCCCATCGACAACATAAATGATACGGTCTGCTTTTTCATCTCGAACACGTTGCAAAAGAGCCGCTGTATCTGTTGTTGCATAGTTATATCCTCCGTCTGATTTTTGTAAAATCATAGGAAGGGGTTTGCCCTCTTTCGTTTGAAACCCTTCTAAAAACACACATTTAGCACCATCAGAATTTTTAATGAGCCCTTTTTTCTCATAATCTTCAATCACTTCTTTTAGCATTTCATTATAAAATGATTCACCCCGTTCTATAATTTTCACATCTAAAAAAGTATAGATTTCTTGAAATCCTTTTCGAGAAATATTGCAAATTGTTTTCCAAGTACTTAGTGATGAGGCTTTTTTGCTTTGCAAATCAACCACTTCGAGTTGCGCTTTTTTTTTAAAAGCTTCATCTGTATCGAAACATTTTTTTGCTTCTCGGTACCAATGCATAAGATCGGTAAGGCTTGCCTTTTTTTTTCCTTCTAAAACCTCTTTTTCCTGGGTTTTTAAAAAGTAAATTAACATTCCAAATTGGGTGCCCCAGTCCCCAATATGATTCAGACGAATCACTTCATGTCCAAGAAATTCAAAAAGACGTGCTAAGCTGTCTCCAATAATTGTCGAACGTAGATGACCCACATGGAGTTCTTTTGCAACATTTGGAGAAGAAAATTCAACGATAATCTTTTGCCTTTTTTTTAAGGGGGGAACTCCCAATCGATCATCGAGTAAACAAGCGGTGAGCTCTTTAGATAAAAAAGAAGTTGTCAAAAAGATATTAATAAAACCTGGACCTGCGATTTCCAATTTCTCAATCATCACTCCTTTTAAAGGCGTCCACCTTTGAATAATTTCAGAGGCAATAAGCCTTGGATTTTTCTTTAGAACTTGTGCTAATTTCATTGCTGAATTGCATTGATAATGGCCAAATTTTAAATGAGCTGTTTGAGTAATATCTGTGAAAAGAAGAGGATCTATTCCCTGCTTAGGAAAGAGTTCTTTTAAGATTCCGATACATTGGTTTTGAATAACCGTTTGGAGATTTTCCATATTTTAAAGCCTTGAAAAACTAAAGAATGTAGACCCGAGTTTATCACTTGTAGTAGAGGCTTTTTGAAGTTTCATTGACGATCAACCGCTTCCGTTTTCTAGAATAGGGCTCATGAGACCCATTTTAAAAAATCCACGTGATTTAGGGTCAATGAGGCGATAAAAATTCTACACTACAAGTGATAAACTCGGGTAGAGCTTTTATATTAAAGAATTTCTTCATATTTTTAGGAATTAAAAGAATTTTTTTTCTATCCTTGTGACAAGTGTTCTTTAGCAAGTTTAATCGCAACATGATGAGTTGAAAGCCCACTTTTTTTTGCCATGTCGTAAATTGTCAGAAGAAGGGTGTATATCTGATCAACCCTCTGACGAACTTTGCTTGCGTCATAACCTTCCTTGTGAAGTTCAGAAAATACATTGATAAGGCCACCTGCGTTGATGACAAAG
>JANQJX010000058.1 GCA_028281425.1 Simkania sp. | reverse complement strand
CCATACAGTAGGCACAGTAGAATTCTTACTCGATGAGAAGAAAAATTTTTATTTTATGGAAGTCAACACTCGTATTCAAGTTGAACATACAGTGACTGAAGATTTAACTGGGATTGATCTTTTAAAAGAACAGATTCGAATGGCAAGGGGAGAGAAGCTGCTTTATAAGCAAAAAAATATCAGTTTTAATGGACATGTCTTTCAGTTTCGAATCAATGCAGAAAACCCTGCAAATGGATTTGTCCCTTCTCCTGGATTATTGGAATATTATATTCCTCCTGGAGGACCCCATATTCGTGTTGATAGTGCCTGTTATTCAGGCTATCATATCTCTCCCTACTATGACTCTTTAATTGCCAAGCTTATCGTGACAGGAAAAAATCGTTTAGATGCCTTGAAGATTGCAGAGCGTGCTCTTAAAGAATTTCATATTGGAGGAGTCAATAGCACCATTTCATTTCATCAATACATGCTTAAGAATGGAGATTTTTTATCGGGAAAATATCATCTTGGTTTTGTGGATAGCCTTATTGAAAAAGGGTGCAATTTTATTGACGAATAAAATCCCTGAATGCCCCCTATTTCATATCGGAGGTTTGGTAAGAATGGGGGCAGATACGAGATCAGGCATCGAAGGGACAAAGCGAATGAAGATGTGTCAATTCCTAAAAGGGAGTGTCTTGAATTGGGAAATGGTTGGTGTGAAATCAATGGCATGTATCCCGCATTTCGCATGCCACCTCTTTTGGAAAGGCTTGCGTAAGTATTTTTTGAGATGCCAATAAGTTTTCGAAGGAAAGGTTGTCACCTTTCTGAGACAATGCATTGGGTGTATCGAGAAACAGAGCTTGCAGGTTTTTTTAGAGTAAGAGGCATGCGAAATAGGGGCTAAAGCGAAAAAAGGGTGTATTCAGAGATAGAATTGAGAATTTATGAAAGGAATCATTTTAGCGGGAGGATTGGGAAGCCGTCTTTATCCTTTAACTTTTTGTACGAGTAAGCAATTGCTTCCTGTTTATGATAAACCTATGATTTATTATCCTCTTGCTGTGCTCATGCAAGCGCACATTAGAGATATTTTAATCATTTCTATGCCTTGCGATCTTGTGCGTTTTAAGGCCCTATTTGGAGATGGCTCGCATCTCGGTCTCAATCTATCATTTGCTGTTCAAGAAAAGCCTCATGGGATTGCAGAGGCTTTTATTATTGGTGCTTCTTTTATCGGTACATCAAATGTTGCTTTAATTTTAGGAGATAACATTTTTTACGGACATCATCTTAGAGAGCTTTTAAAGAGATGTTCGACTTTGGAAGAAGGCGCAATTATTTTTGGTTATCAGGTGAGAAATCCGAAGCGCTATGGTGTGATTGCTTTTGATGGAAAAGGACATCTCATCGATATTATTGAAAAACCTACGAATCCTCCTTCTTCCTATGCAGTGACAGGACTCTATTTTTACGATCAATCTGTGATTGAAATTGCGCATTCGCTTAAACCCTCGTCTCGTCATGAATTAGAGATTACAGATATAAATAAAGCCTATCTTAAGAAGAAAAATCTTCGCCTTTGCCTTTTTGATCCTGGATTTGCTTGGCTTGATATGGGAACATTTGAAGCACTTCATCAAGCTTCAAATTATGTTCAAACCATCCAAGAAAGACAGGGAATTCAAATTTCTTGTATTGAAGAGATTGCTTTTGAAAATGGATGGATTTCTCAAAAAGAGCTTTTTCATTTAGCCGAAAAGCAGGAAAAAAGTTCCTATGGAACTTATCTTAAAAAACTTTGCGTAGGCATTAAAACGTTTTAAAAAACATCAGCTCTATTTTTACGCCAGCTTGAGCAATGCATCCACAGTTGTCATAAAGCCCCAAGTTGCTACCCATTCGCACCGTCGGCCTATACCATCAACATAAGTAACGCGAGTTGCGGATGAACCAAGGAAATTTTTTAAAGATAAGCAATTGAAAATGAACCTCCTTGGGAGTAGGCTTTTAGCCTTAGAAAAAAAACAAAGAGGTTCAAAAATGGACGAGTTGTATTTGATCAAACTATTTTGCCAC
>JANQJX010000019.1 GCA_028281425.1 Simkania sp. | reverse complement strand
CGACTTAGTCTCCTTATGTAAATGTTATCGTAAGGTTTAAGTTTTCCTTTTTTCTTCTTTGTTTTTTAAAAAAAAAGCGCATTAAGTGAGCTGCCTCTTCTTGACAGAGCCCCCCAATAATTTCAAGCGAATGTGTGGGATGTTTTTTCTCAAAGAGATTCACCCAACTTCCATGGGAGCCATGTCGAATATCAGGAGCTGCCCAAATGACTTTTTTTAAGCGAGAAAGCAAAATAGCACCACCACACATCACACAAGGTTCAAGGGTTGTATATAAAATTGTATCTAAAAGACGCCAGCTTCCCATTTTTTCAGCTCCTTTTTGAATACAAAGAAGTTCTGCATGCGCAGTAGGATCTTGTTTTTCTTCCATGGCATTAAAAGCACGTGCGATAATTTGGCCTTCTTTAGTAAGCACAGCCCCAATGGGAACTTCTCCCAATGAAAAAGCTTTTTTTGCTTCTTCTAAAGCCCTATGCATTGCAACATAATCTTGAATGGAAAAGCAATTTTTCATGACCTAACACCTATTTTGCCACAAATTGAAATCGAGTGACATCCATATTTTTTGCAGAGTTTATAAGAAATGCGGGTTGAATTCCATCTTTTCAAATTTTGAAATGGCTCTCATTCAAGCGATAAAAATATTTTTCAAACAGGACTGGTATAAAGTATTATTTTTTACATTTTATAATCCAATAAAACCCCAAACTTGAAAAATTTATTTTAGGTTGTTAAAATGAAACAAACCATTTAAAATAGATGGAAAATCTTTATAAGGTGGTTCATTGTATAATTTTGTTTTACTTCTTCAAAGGAGTTTTTATAAATGCCATTAGATAGACGTGCTAAAGAAGAAATTACTAAGCAATTTCAGCTGCATGAAAAAGATACAGGTTCAGCTGATGTTCAAATTGCTATTTTAACCGAACGAATTGCAGAGATTACAGATCATCTCAAACTTGCCCCTAAAGATCATACATCTCGGCTGGCATTGTTAAAACTCGTCGGTCAAAGACGAAAGCTTTTAGATTATCTCAACTCAACAGATACTAAGAGATACCAAACCCTTATCACACGCCTTAATTTGCGCAAGTAAAAAATTGAAAAAGAGCTCCAAAAAAGAGCTCTTGGAACAAGTCTTTTTACCTTCCATCTTGGAGTGGAACCTATTTCGTGCTATTCATCTTTTACAAGGTGTTTTCCCTTGGCGAAAGTCAGAAGCGAAGTCATGCATCTATTCTAAAAAAGATGGATAGCACGAAATAGGTCGCACTCCGAGGTTGTATCTTAAAGTGTTCTTTTGTTACCATTTTACTCCAATGTATTTATTTTCAATTTCCTAAGTTTGAGTGTAACAAACTTTTCCAATCTGATAAAAGTTAGGAGCTAAAATTTTAATGAATAAAAACCAATCTTTTTTTGAAACCCACTCTATTACAATCTCAATCGGTGGACGAGATATCATCTTTAAAACAGGAAATATTGCTCGCCAAGCAAATGGAGCAGTGACTGTCTCTTCAGGAGAAACGATCCTTCTATCAACAGCATGTGCAAGTCATCTTCTTTCAGATATTGATTTTCTCCCTTTACGGGTCGATTACATAGAAAAATTTTCTTCAGCTGGAAAAACACTCGGAGGATTTATCAAACGAGAAGGAAAGCCAACAGAAAAAGAAACGCTTATTTGTCGCCTTATCGACCGTCCTATTCGTCCCATGTTTGAAGAGGGATATTATAGAGATACCCAACTCATCACAACTGTTTATTCTTATGATGGAGTCCATTCTCCAGATCCTTTAGCCATCTGCGCAAATTCAGCAGCCCTTGTTCTATCCGATATCCCTTTTATCAAGCCCATTGCTGGCGTGCGTGTTGGAATGATTAACGAACGTTTTATTATCAATCCTACTATCCAAGAACAAGAACAATCCCTTCTTGACCTCATGATTGCTGGAACAGAAGATGGCATTCTTATGATCGAAGGGTATTGTGACTTTCTCAGTGAAGAAAAAATCTTAGAAGCAATTACAGAAGGACATTTAGCAATCAAAGAAATTTGTCAAAAACTCAGCGATTGGCAGCAAATGATTGGTAAAACAAAAAATCGAAATGATTTACAACTTCTTCCAGAAACGCTCATCGAAGAGGTGAATAGCCTCATGACAGATCCTTTGCAAACAATGATTCGTATCTCAAACAAACAAGAGCGTGAAGACAAACTCTCTCAACTTAAAGAAGAGACTTTACAAAAACTTTTTTCTGAAGATCAAGAAAAATCTCCTTATTCCTCTCATCAAATTCAAATAGGAATGAAAAAAGTCATTTCTCACCATATGCGTCAAATGATTTTAAATGAAAAGAAACGCTCTGATGGAAGACACCTTGACGAAATTCGCCCGATTCATATTGATATGGATTACTTTCCTCGAACTCATGGTAGCGCTATTTTCACTCGAGGGGAAACCCAAGCAATTGCTGTTTGTACTCTTGGAGGAGATAGTATGGGTCAGCGCTATGAAGATCTCTGTTCAGAAGGAACACGCCGCTTTTATCTTCAATATAACTTTCCTCCCTCTTCTGTTGGAGAAACAGGCCGTATGGGCCCCCCTGGAAGACGTGAAGTAGGTCATGGCAAATTAGCTGAAAGAGCGCTTCTCTGTGCCATTCCCATGAAAGAGACTTTTCCTTACACGATAAGACTCGAATCAAACATCACTGAATCCAACGGGTCTTCTTCAATGGCTTCGGTTTGTGGAGGATGTCTTGCTCTCATGCAAGCAGGAGTTCCGATTAAAAAACCAATTGCCGGGATTGCAATGGGACTGATTTTAGAAAAGCAGCGCCATGCCATCTTATCTGACATTCTAGGGATTGAAGATGCCTTGGGAGATATGGACTTTAAAATCACCGGAGATGAAGAGGGAATCACCGCTTTTCAACTCGACATCAAGGTCGAGGGAATCAACCCCCAAATCATGAAAGCTGCTTTAATGCAAGCTAAACAAGGACGCCTTCAAATCCTAAAAAAGATGTTAGAAGCTTGCCCCAAATCCAAAGAACATCTTTCCAAACATGCCCCACGCATTGAAACCATTCAAGTGAAACCCAGTCAAATTGCCATGATCATCGGTCCAGGAGGAAAACAGATCCGCGCTATTGTCGAAGAAACAGGTGTCGATATCGATATCGACGACTCCGGTTTGATAAGTATTGCTGCTTCAACAAAAGAAGATATGCAAAAAGCAAAAGAAATCATTTACGCTCTTACAGAAGAAGTGGAAATTGGTAAATCTTATAAGGGAAAAATCGTCACTATTAAAGATTTTGGTCTTTTCGTTGCCATCTTAAACAAACAAGGCCTTTGCCATATTTCAGAAATCTCCCATCATCGGATTCAAGAAAAACTTTCCGACCTTTATAAAGAAGGCGATGAAATTGCAGTCAAAGTCCTTGATATCAACAATAATGGGCAAATCCGTCTGAGTCATAAAGTCCTGCTAAAAGAAGCAAAGGAAAAAAATGAAAATGCTCCTCCTGCTGTTCAAGGAAAACCTCTCAAGAGTTGACATCCTCCTCTCCGTAAAAGAAGAGGATTCCCTAGTGCTTTAACAGCACTTTGGAGAGTTAAGCATGCATCGCTGCTTCCTACTAGTTCCTGCTTCATAGAAGTTGCCAACACATTCTCTCCACAGGCTAACACCCGATGCCCTCGGGCTAAAATATTTAATGCTCCAACGTGATCGGCATTCCCTGTATAGCCACATTCCACGCACAAAAATTTCTCCCCTTTA
>JANQJX010000017.1 GCA_028281425.1 Simkania sp. | reverse complement strand
TTTGTTTTTTCTAATTAATAGAAATATAAAGCTTTATGCTTTGGAAGGCTTGTGATGTCTTATAAAGGTCGTTCCTTCTACAATCTTTTGCAGATGAATTTGAAACAAAATCCTGAGCTTCAAGCAGAACTCTGGCAGGTTGAGGATTATCAAAATCTTTCAACAAAAGAACTCTTTTCTCGCTTGGAATCTCACCAAATTTTTCTTGATGAAGATCACTTTCGTCTCTATGTAGATCAAAGCGATTCTCCCGAAGATCTGACCAATCTTCTTTGCTTGGAAGATAATTTTATTATCCATGAGAAAATTTTTCTTTCCCTTTTTGAATTGTGGAGACGTTTTTATCCTCATAAGCAGTCCCTTTCTCTTTTTTTCAATGAGTTTGACCATTTGATTGAACACTATGAAGAAGGAAATTTAGAAGATGAAGATCATCTTCAAATGGCTCTTTTGAGTTTTCAACGGATTTTAGAAGATAATGTTGATGAAGGAGGTCACTCTTTAGAAGGATTCAAATTGCTTTCTCAATTTTCCTGTCATGATTTAGAAGTTTTTATTTATGAATATATTTCACATCAACTCAATTTAGAGAATGAACTCTATGCTTCTGAACTCTTAGAAGGTTTTTATGAATATATGGAAAATAAAAGATGGTTTGATTTTTTGCGTGCCCGTATTGTCTTTGCAACAGATCCAAAAGAGGGAGCAATGATTCTTCAGCGTATGCTTGAATCCTTAAAAGAGATGCCTGATATGTTACTCCAATTTGAAATGCTTCATTTTTTAATTTATCGGGATAATTCAAGTCAGTTTCTTGCAGCATTTCATCAAACCCTTGAAATGGTTGAAACCGAGGGAGATCTTTGTAAGCTGATGACAATTTGTTGTGATTATTTAAATTGCATTGAAAAAGAAGAAGAAGAACAAATACTTCAGGAGTTGATCGATAAGCGAAAAAACATTCAACCTTTTGAGCTTATCAATCGACAAGATAAAGCTTTTTGTATTTTAAAAGAGCTCATGATGGTTTCACCAACATAAGAGGATCAAAATTCAAATAATCAGCAGAAGTCAACACATAGGAAATTCCTCTTTTTTTCCCGAATAATGGTTCCTTTTTCTTGACATTATGCAAATGTCCAAAGATGGCAATATTGACTTGATATTTTTCTAAAATTTTAGCAGCCCGAGATTGTTTAAGATCAATACCAATAGGAGGATAATGGGTCATGGCGATACGAAGATCTGCCTCTTTATGATAAAGAGATAAGCTCATTTCAAGTCGACATAATTCTCTTTCAAAGATTTTAGCATTTTGCTTATCCTCTAAGGCATTAGAGGAAAGCTTTTCTTTTTCTAAAAGAGTTTCATCGGTGATCACGATCGCATCAAAATGATATTCTGGACTTTCCCAAAGTCGACTCCCTCCGATGGAGATTTTTTCCCATTTAAATGTATCATTGTAAATGAAATAGATCGAAGGGGGGAGGGCTGCTTTTAATTTTTTACTCGAAGGCCACCAATAATCATGATTACCTTTTAAGAGAAGTTTAGTACCGGGAAGAGTTGCGATCCATTCGAGGTCAAGCTGTGCCTTTTCAAGAGTTGCTGCCCAGGAAATATCTCCTGGAATAAGAATAAGGTCTTCTTCTTTGATCTTTTTTCTCCAATTTTTTTCGATTCTTTTCATATAGTTTTCCCAAAGAGGATTGAGAAATTCCATATTCTTTTCTGGAGTGCCAAGAAATAAATGAAGATCCCCTAAAGCCCATACCGACATGTTTGTAACCTATAGTTTTTATGAGAGCAATAAAATCTCTTTTAGAAGGTAAAATTATCTGGGATCTCAGTCCCGCTTGAAATGATGATGACACCATCACGGATAGAAATTCCATCACCGTCGTAATAAGTGAGATGTTTTTCATTGATAAGCTTCACATTGTTTCCTATGATGACATTTTCATCAATGATAGCTTTTTCAATAAGCACATTTTTACCTATTTTGAATGCTTTTTTTTCTTTTAAATCTCTTGGATTTAGATAGGATTCATTTCCAAGGAGAATAGAATTTCGAATGACACTATTTTCATCAATGATCGAGCGAATCCCAATAATACTCCTTTCAATTTGAGCTTTTTTAATCACACATCCATCACAAATGATTGAATCTATAATAGATGCATGGAAAAAACGAGCTCCGGGAAGATGATGAGCATGGGTATAAATAGGGAGAGCTTCATCATAAAAATTCACCCCTAGCTGTCCTGCTGTTAAAGACATATTTGCTTTGTAAAATGAAGAGATTGTTCCAATATCTTCCCAATATCCTTGGTGAAGAAAAGCGCATGATTTCCCACTTTTAAGTTTGAATGGAATAAGATGTTTCCCAAAATCTTCTCCCAAGTCTTTTTTGAGTAAATCGATGAGAACATTTCTTTTAAAAATATAGATTCCCATGGAAGCAAGAAAGTAGGGTTCATCTTTAGAGGCAATGTTTTGTGTATGTTTAAAAGCATCTGTCATTGAAAATCGATTAAGTATCTCAGAAGATTGAGGTTTTTCATAAAAATCGCAGATGGTAGCTTCATCATCGATGTTGAGTAATCCGAGTCTTGGGGCTTCTGATTTAGGGACAGGGAGGGATGCAATGGTTAAATCGGCATCTTTTTCTCTTGCAAAAGCAACCATTGCCGAAAGGTCCATATTATAAAGCTGATCTCCTGAGAGGATAATAAAAAAGTCAAAAGGAAATTGAGTCAATGCTTCAATATTTTTACGTACAGCGTCTGCTGTTCCTTTATACCAAATTTTCTCCTTTTTTCGTTCTTCGGGGCTTAAAAGAGTGATCAATCCCCCTTGAAAAGGATCAAGAGGATAGGTCTTTTTGATATGATTGTTAAGACCAGAAGAAAAGTATTGAGAGATGACAAAGATGTGGTTGATATTGGAGTTTAGGGAATTAGAGATAGGGATATCAATGAGACGATAACGTCCCCCAAATCTGACTGCAGGTTTACAACGCTTAAGCGTTAAAGGATAAAGGCGTGAGCCTTGCCCTCCTGCTAGAATGATACAGGCGACGCGATTGATTGTTTCGGGGGCGGGATATATTGGAAAAACCATTGTAAACAGTTCGATGTAAAAAAATTACGTATTAATTTTGATATAAAAATCATCTACCTATCTTTTTAATAATTAAAAAAATATAATAAATCAATTAATATTGATAACTATTTATTTTTTAATTAAATAAAATAGAGTGAAAATAAACTTTTTTGTAAATCTGCTTAAAGTTTATGCTTTTTTGAAATGAGGTTTTAATTTTTCTTAATTCTTAACCAATCACGGGTATAAACAGAGCATGTGAATTTTTTAAAGTTGGCGTAAAAATAGAAGCTAGCGTAAAAATGCAGGCTAGAATTCCTGAATACCACCTATTTCACGTTAGTGGGTTGGTAAGAATTGGGGCAGATACGAGACGTGAGGGATTGAGTCAAGATGTACATATATCTCAGCCGAAGGTGCGAAGCAAAGGAGATACATCAATTCTAAAAGATGGAATTTTAGTGAAAACCCTTCTTTGGGATTTACATAAGGGATTGTTAAAAACCAAAAAATTCAGATTTTGAGCAGTCCCATAAACAAGTAAAAATGTAGATGAAGAAAAAGCGTTCTTTTATTTTTTTTGAGCTTTTAATTGCACTCTCTATTCTTTCTTTTTTTGCTATTCCTTTGATGAGCAGTCGTTTTCTTTATGTTAAAAAGGAAAAAAAATGGCTTTTACAACTTGAAAAAGAGCGTATAGCTGAAAGACTTTTTTATGAGCTTTGCACACAGCTCACACAAAAACATCCTTTAGGGTCTATAAGTAAATCTGGAAAATCTTTTGACGTCATCGATACCAAAAAAGTCACAATGGATTTAGGCTCCTTAAACTCAAAGACTTTTTATGTTCATTATCATCTCTATTCTAAGTTTAAAAAAACACCTTATTGTAAAAAATTATTTTGTAAATTTTGCTTTAAAGAAACAAATCAAAAAAGATGCAGTTATACGCATGATAAAGAGGCCGATTATCTATTCATCTTTTCAGGAGAAAATTTAAGCAAAATCTATCGGGAAAGAAAAACATGAAGAAAAAATCGTTAACATTTATTGAAGTGATGATGACTCTTTGTATTGCCTCTTTCTTACTAGCTATTTTGTTTCCTTATTTAAAGGAAACAATGCGTCTTAAAAAGAATTTAGAGGAAGAAAAAAAAATTGTTTTTTCAAAAAACTATCTTCAAGCACGTCTTGCAAAACTTTTAGGGATGATTCAACTTGAAAAAAATAAGAATTATTTTTTCGAAATAAAAAAAAAATATGGGAATAAAAATCTTTCTTTTTATTTTAAAAGTGATCTTAAAAAAGAAGAAGAATTTAGAAAAATTTTAAAAGCTGAGCTCTTTTTAAAGAATAAAAATTTAATTTTGAAGATTTATAGTCATAATGATAAATTACACTACCAAGAACTTCTATTACCGGGAGTTAAGGAGATTGACTTTATATTTTGTTATGCTGATCACGGGAAAATTGTAGAAATAAAAAATCAATGCAAGGAAAAAAATCTCCCTTTTTTTTTGATTTTGAAAGTTAAATTCTTAAAAGAGAAAGAGGATGCTTTTTTCTTCCGTCTCTATCCCACAGAGAGGCTTTATGATACGAGTTTTGTGAGATGAATTTTTTACCTCTTGTTTTAATATTTTTAATGATTTTTTCTGCTGTTTCTCTTTCTTTTATGCATTCTCAGTTTCTAGATAAAGGAGAAAAAGAGGGGTTACTTGGGTCTATACAAGCCATGAGAAAAGCATACAACCATTGCGAAGATATGCATTATAAAAGAAGAATTGGAAAACATAAAGCAGAAAAGCCGTCAAGTGATTTTCAAAACACAAAAAAAGAGGGAGTTGAAGAAGAGGAAGAACTTGAAGAAGAATATTTTCGTATTCAATGGATGAACTCTCCAGCAGGCGCCATTGACTTAGCCCATTTAATTTTTTGTAGTGATAAAGATTATGAACTTTTATTGGATATTACCACACGTTATCTCAAGAAAATTTATGAAAAAGCTTCTTTTAATCAAACCTTAAATGATCCAAATTGGATACGTTCCTTTCTTTTATTTATGATAAATGAGCAAAAAAGCAGCTATCATAAAAATAAAACATTCCTTCCCTTGACCGATCTCAATCCTCAAACAGAAGTAAAAAAGTTTTTTCATAAATTGATCAGAGGGACAAAAACGTGGGAGTTATTAGAGCAACGGGGATACCCTCCTCTTGACTATTGCATTTGTTTTAGGAATCGACATACAAAGCCTATTTTCTTTTCAATCATCAATCCCATTTTACTCGAAGTGCTTTTTGGGAAAGCACAAGCAAGAAAAATCTGTGAGCTTGAAATGGAAAAAAAAAAGCGTATCAAGAAAAATCGAGAAAATAAGAAAAAAAGTCATTTAAATAATGATGAACTCAGAGAAATTTTAGAAATAAGAGGGAATGTTGCTCTTTTAAATTTATTTAGCTTTGAGCGTCCCCGAGCTAAAAATCTGCTAAATAAAACGGTTGATCATAAGTCAAAAATTTCAGAGCAAGTGCAGTCTTATGAACTGATTAAGTCACATTGAAAAGAGGTTCTGAAATTTTTTCAAACACAAGAGTAAAATTTGTTCCCTTTCCAATTTTAGAAAATACTAAAATCTGTGCATTGTGTTTACTTAAAATGGCTTTGACGATAGATAGTCCCAGACCTGCTCCCCCCAATTGGCGAGAATGAGCTTTATCAACGGTATAAAAACGCTCGAAAATATGATCGAGATCTTCTGTAGGGATTCCCATGCCCTTATCGGCAATGGTTAAACGGACTTCATTTGAGCAGTGCTCAAGAGTGATAGTGAGTTGGGCTGGCTTTAATGAATATTTAATCCCATTCTCAAGAAGGTTCATCAAAGCAAGTTCAAGTAAATTGGGATCTCCTAAAATCGAAATCACCTCTTGATTTTGCAGTGTTTCAATGTTGCTATTTGGATAAATAGATAAGAGAGTATAAACACAGCTGTCAATGAGAGCAACCAAGTTGCATTCTTGCAAGCGCAGTGGAATTAGAGAATCGAGGTCTGTCAAAGTTAAAAGATTTTTGACCAAAAGCTCTATTCTCTGACAGTTGCGAATAATTTTTTCTGTAAAATCTTGCAACATAGACTCTGAGATTTTGGGCATTTCAATTAAAGTTTCAGCAAACCCTTTAATGATGGTAATAGGAGTACGAAGTTCATGAGAGGCATTGGCAATAAAGTCCTTTTCCATTTGATGGGTTTGGGTTTGTCCATAGCTATCTTGAAAAAATAAAACATAGCGCTGCGGATGGAGAAGAGGTCTTACAATCAAATGAGAAGAGGGTTTCTTCTCTTCTAAAGACATTGAAATATTTTGTATTTGCCCTGTCTTTTGACATTTTAAGAGGAGTTCGCAAGATTTTTTCATTAGATAGGAAGGGTTTTGAAACTCTAAAAGACCTTTTCCTTCGACTTTTGCTTCGATAAGATTAAAAAAATATCTTGCCTTTTGATTCATGTACAAAATCTTTCCCTTAGAATCAAAGAGAATCATGGCTTCTAAGAGGGTTTCATAAAAACTTGTTTGTTCGATTCTTTTTTTGGTTCTTTTAGTTCTGATCGTTCTAACGCTCGAACGGAAAAAGAGAAAAAACCCGGTTAAGATTGTAAAAAAGATGATTAAAAATAGAGTCCAATCTCGGAGTCCTTTTATTTCAGATGGATAAAAGCAAAGCAAGCTACCGAGAATGAGAAGTAAAAAGATAGAAAGAAATGTTTTCACTTAAGCCTCAACTTGCTTAATGATTGATATATAAAAACCTTGCATTACTTAAGGTAACGCTAGACCCTATTTCTCACAAGCTAGCCGATATTTTTATGCGAGTTTAAAAAAAATCTGCATGCTTTATTTCTCCTGCTATATCCAATAAATTTTTTTAGGATAAGGTGATAAACTTATCCGTTTAGGAACTTCTTGGAGCCCAAAAAAACACGCATACGCGTCTTTTCGAAAGGAGTGGCGTAACACTTAAGAGGCTAGCTTTACATTCAGCTTAAAACTTTAATGATTTAAACAGTAGAAACAATCCCTTAAAAGAGGATAATTCATTCAATTTTTCTTTCAAATGCTCTATCCTCTTTAAAAAAATCTGCAAGTTCTGTTTTCCGATACACCCAATAAATTCTTGTAGCCCAAGTTTACCATGTGTAGCAGCGAATTTTTATTGCCTCTAAGTGGCCTAACATCTAATGAAACTTCGAAAATTTGCTGCTAACAAGTAGTAAAATTGGGTGAGGTTAGGAAGGGGTATGCGAAATGCAGGTTAGAAGTGGTTTTAAATCATCAATTTTTAATCAAACAGCTATCTTAAAAAAAGCGTAGTTTAAAAGCACTTTCATGTTTTATCTTTTATCGTAGAGAATGTCCAAAATAAAAGTCCGTTTTTTATTATCAGTCACTTGGGATATTTGGTGAATAATGTCCGCAATAAGGGCAATAGTTTTTAGTGTTGGAAACCCAATGACCACACACAATACAATCCCAATGAAGATCAAATATGAGATTTTGGTTTTTTAAAATGGGAGGATTATTACTGACAAATGATATGAAAAAAAAACTCAATAATGTGGTAAGGATTAAGAAAAATCTTCCATGCATTTTAATCACTCCTTTTTAAATCTTGAGAAAATGTTTTTGTTTCTTATCTAGAAAATCATTTTTTCATTAGCCTTTTCTAGGAAGATAAGTAAAATTTTTTATGATTTTTTATTTTTTTGCAAATACTTTTCTTTTAACCCACATTTTTACGCGAGTTTCAAAAAAATCTGCATGCTTTGTTTTCCAAATGTCCTAAGAAATTCTCAATTTGAGATAGGAGCCGTCTGAAAGCATTGCGAGCCTTTTGATTCCCATGTTCTATTCCAACGATTGATTTAGATGCATGCGACGCGGTTTCTTGAACTTCTATTTCGCATTGAATCGAAACATCCCAATGCAAGCTTTTTCTTTTGACTGTGACGTTCTTTGCTTGACCTTCAAGAGATCTG
>JANQJX010000003.1 GCA_028281425.1 Simkania sp. | reverse complement strand
CCATCCCCTCTTCATAAAACCATGATGCGCTTGAAACCCAAAGATCCCCTTCTTGCCCTATCTCGAGAAAAAGTTGGGATCAATCAAAAGCTCTTTTTTTGCAGAGAAAAACTCACCGCTCTTTTAAAAGATCCAAGGAAACTCTTTTTATGCGAAGAAAAGTCTTAATCACAGGAGTAAGCTCTGGAATTGGAGCTGCTATAAGAGATAAACTTCTCAAGGAAGGAGAAGAAGTTTTTGGCATTTCACGCCAGATTCCAAAAAGGTCTCATCCCCATTTTTATCCTTATGCCATTGATTTAGCCGATTTGAAGACCCTTCCTTTAAAGCTCTCTCTTTTTGAAAATGTTGATGCCCTCATCTGCAATGTAGGACGCGGCCATTTTGGCTCTTTAGAAGAACTTTCTCTTAAACAGATTCATGCACTTATGGATCTCAATTTCTTTAGCCATATTTATCTCATTAAAACACTGCTGATATCTCTCAAGAAAAAAAAACGCTCTGATATCATTTTTATTGGTTCAGAAGCTTCTTTGGTTGGGAAACAAAAAGGAAGCATTTACTCCGCTTCAAAATTTGCTTTGCGCGGCTTTGCTCAAAGTTTGCGAGCAGAATGTGCTCGTACAACCATTCAAGTTTCCATGATTCAGCCTGGAATGGTCCGTACCCCTTTTTACGACAACTTAAATTTTGAACCCGGACAAGAAGAAGCTCATGCGATTCTTCCCAAAGATATTGCTGACATTGTCGCTCTTATTCTCAAAATGAGACAGGGAACTATTTGTGATGAAATCATTTTAAGCCCTCAAAAAAAAGTGATTCGAAAAAAATTGGTAAAACCCCTCATAAATCCCTGATGGGTATGTAACTCTATTTTGCATGTCCAATCTAGAAAAATCCACAGGCTCTGTTGCTCTGGGATATTCCATAAATTCTTAGACCCCCAAGTTGCGACCAATTTGCGCCATCAATTTGTAGAAATGTGATGTAGATACGAGGTGTGCACCTTAGCGAAGGGGCGGAAACGAAGTAGATGCGTGATTTCTATCACAAACGATGGGATGTTAATGTGCTTTTAGCAAACGCTTTATTGTCTCATCCAAAATAAAGAAGAGCACTTTCAATATAAAGCCTTTGGGGGTGTTAGCCTTCATGCTTCGTGTCATGAAGGCTAACATCCCCAATGTTATTTCAATGCGCCCTCTTCGAGGCTTCAATATTTTCTCATCGTCAATTGAATGCTTTCTGAGGTGATTCTTTTTCCTTTTGGGGATTTGCTCAATCCCTAAAAATCGGTTTCAAAACAGTAGTCATTGTAGACTCCATCTCCATAGATTTTTGATCCTTTTTCGAAGCTAAACCGAAACATTTTCAAAGCTTTAACGTCTGCAGTCGAACCTGGCGTCATCAAAAATTCAACTGGAAATCCTTCAAGCGTCAAAATCATGTCAACCTTACGCTCCCAAAAAATAGCTCTTTTTTGATGCCGTATCCCCATGGAGTTTTTTGCTTTGAAAAAGCCGGCATCGAAAAACCTTGTGACTTTAACAGGTGGTTAAAGGAAAACTATTGGAAAGTATTTTTACAGATTGCAAACATGACTTGCCACACACTAGATGGAAGTTGATGAATCCTCCTCACAATACGGCTGGAGCTCATCAAAGCATCGAAATATCTCATGTGCTTGACAACACGTCTAGTCATCACATAGTGACACTGACAATAGAGGTCATCACAAATGTGATGACCCCTGCCTGATTCATTTTACATTACTTTTAAAGATCATAGAACCCCTTGATCGAAATCTAGAACACGGGTCTAATTAGATCCTTTCTATTATATCTTCTCGTTGATGTCATTAAGATTGTCAAACTCATCATCATGATTATTTTCATTAACATTGCTTTCGTCATCACTAAGTTGCATATCATCATTATTCATGTTCATATTTAGCAAAGATGTTTTAGGATTGTTGTTGTTCAAGTTAGTTTTAAAGTTATCTTGATGAGAATTGCGTTGCTGGTCAAAGTTGATATTTCTCCTATTACCTTGAGATTCATAATGGAAATTGCGGTTGATGTTGTCCATGCTTTGCGTATGAGATATTTTTCTAAGCATGGGTTGTACACAATTTATTTGATCTGTGAGCATGGTTATAAATGTTTGAACTTTTAAGGGTTTGTCTAGGATCCAATTGGCTTTAAAATCAATCACAAAATGGTTCCATAATAGCTTTAAGGGGATTGTATTCATGAAATTTTCTTGATGAAAATCTATGCATTTCTTTTGTAGATTTAGAAAAGCTTGTTGAGTCTTTTGGGTGTCATGGAATATCACGCAAGAGGCAACATATGTGATAATGCTCAAGCCTTTGAAAGCAAAAGAACTCGTACTGCACAAAGAAATAAAAGAGAGCGATGCCATCGCGAAAGAAGCCATCCCTATTGCGTTTAACCCAGAGAGGCAGCGATTGGTTAACTCATAAATTTTTTGTTCTTGAATGTTTTTTGGATTGTTGATGAGATTGTTGGCGTCTGCCATGATGTTGTGGATGTACTTGATAGGATGCGAAATTGCTTGTATAGACATAACTTTTTCCTTTACTTTAAGGGATTGAAATTTCGAAAAGAAGTTTAACTTAAAAATTTAATTTTTGTATATAAAAATTATTATGATTTCGAAGTGTGACCTATTTTTTGATCATTCAAAGGTAAGTGACAGATTTGGAATGATCCTTTACACTTCATTCAAGTTTATCACTTAAGTTGAACCAACTGAAGTGGTTTTTTTGCTAAAAAATCTTGTTTAAAGCAGGGATACAAGGATCTCTAAGAGTGTTGTTTTCACGTGTAGGGGAAAGGATTTGTTTCAACATGGATTAAAGGAAATTGGTCTGTTTTTTAAGAAGCGTGTTTCTTTTCAAAGAATCATTTCTCACTATGCTTTTGATAGCCGCCAGGTCAAAGAAGGGACTCTTTTTTTTGCTCTTCCAGGTCAAAAGAGAGATGGACATTTTTTTTTAAAAGAAGCCATGGAAAAAGGGGCTGTTGCGGCTGTTGTTTCAAAAGATTATCAGGGACCAAGCCATGGTCTTTTTTTATTTTTTGTAAAAGATGTCATAGAGGCCCTTCAAGCTTTAGCTCGGTTTGTCCATCAAAAAAATCAAGCTTATGTGATTGCTATTACTGGAAGCGTTGGGAAAACAACGACTAAAGAATTTTGCTCAACCTTGCTTTCTCAAAAATATCAAATTGCAAAAACTTTTGGAAATGCAAATTCTCAAGTAAGCTTACCTCTTTTTATTTTAAATCGAAGGAAAAAAACAGAAATGCTCATTGTTGAAATGGGGATGAGTTTGCCTAATGAAATAGAAAGATTAATTACAATGATGCCTCCCGATTTTGGAGTTTTAACAAAAATTGGCCTTTCTCATGCAGAGAATTTTGAAAATCTCGAAGCTATTGCCGATTCTAAAGCTCAATTATTCGGTTTAGAAACAACAAAAAGGGCTCTTATCAATTTTGAGGCTGTGGGTTTTAAAAGTATTCAAAGAATAAAGAGTCATAAATATTTTTTTTCTATGACTGGTAGAAAGACTGATTATTATCTTGAAAAGAAAAACAACGAGATCTTTGTCTTTGAAAAGGGAAAGAAAAGTCCTCCCTTTTCTATTGCTTTTTCGCAAACCCATTTACTTGAGAATTTTTTATGTGCATTATCTGTTGCCCGTTTGCATGGGCTTTCTTGGGAAGAAATCAGATTTGCGTCTAAAAAATTAAGACCTTACAAACATCGGTTTGAACTGTTTTACCGGAAAGGGACTTGTTTCATTGATGATTCTTATAATTCAAGTCCACAGTCCCTAAAAGCGGCTTTGAATAATTTCCCAAAGGGCAATAAGAAGATTGCTCTTATTGCTTCGATGAAAGAACTTGGAAAATTCACCGAAGAAAGTCATATAGAAATGGCTCAATATGCTTTAGGGAAAATTGACCATCTTCTTTGTCTTGGGGAAGAGACAAAATCAATGGTTGAAGTTTTTCAAAAAGGAGGAAAACCGGCTGAACAATTAAGATCAAGAAAAGAGGGTGCACAGCGACTTAAGATGCTTGCAAAAGAGGGAGATGTTGTTTTAATCAAAGGATCTAATTCTTTTGAACTGTGGAAGGTTCTAGACGAGATTTAGATAGAGTTGCTATGATGAATATAATTCTTTTTGATTTTGTTTTGAAACCGAATTTTGATTAAAAAAATTGTTTTTGGTTTTTTCTAGCAGAGACCTCTGTACCGCTGCTTTAGGCACATGAAATGGAGATTTTTTAGGAAACATAAGTCCATTGGTTTAAATGAGTGTTTGCTGGGAACTTAAGCATGCAATGTAGATGAAATCAACTTTTGGGATACGATTTTTATGATGCTTTTACTTTTGCGTTTTTTATCTTCTTCAACATCCCTTAAAATTCCAACTGTGTTTGAATATTGTTCAACCCGAATGATTCTATCTGCTTTAACGACTTTACTACTTACGATTTTGCTCGGCCCTCGAGTGATTCGTCTCCTCTACCGACTCAAA
>JANQJX010000227.1 GCA_028281425.1 Simkania sp. | reverse complement strand
CATCAGAAAAAGAAAAAGACACCGACAATGGGGGGGGGGTTAATTCTTCTTTCGATGCTTATTTCCCTTTTTTTATGGATGGATTTTACAAATAGTTTTACCTATATTTTATTGGTGACCACTCTTTGGTTTGGAGTCCTAGGAGGGATTGATGATTATTTGAAAATGAAATACAAAAATTCAAAAGGAATCAAGGCAAAAACAAAATTTGGTTTTCAGCTTTTTTTTGGGGCTTTTTTAAGTTTTTATCTGCTTTACTCTCCGTTGACGGAATTTTTTCATCAAAAGTTCAATATTTCCTCTCCTATTTCGAAAGAGACCGTTGAGCGGAAATCTCAAAGTTATTCAACACAAGAAACCTACCTTCGCTATTATTTGCCTTTTAAAAAGAGGCCTCTTTGGATTTTTTCTGGAGCAGGAATCGTCATTGCTTTTTTTATCATTTTATTGGTTGTGACAGGATCTTCAAATGCAGTGAATCTTACAGATGGGCTTGATGGTTTAGCAGTGGGTTTGGTTTTGCTTGTTGGAATTGTTTTAGCTGTTTTTGCTTCCCTTTCCAATCATATCGAAATGGCCCGTTATCTCAATCTTATCTATTTGGAAGGGAGTGGAGAAATTGGAATTTATCTTTCTGGTCTCTGTGGGGCATGCCTTGGGTTTTTGTGGTATAATGGATATCCAGCGGAGGTGTTTATGGGAGATATTGGCTCTCTTGCTTTAGGAGGCATTTTAGGTACAGCAGCAGTTTTACTTAGGCGTGAATTATTACTTGCCTTAATTGGAGGACTTTTTGTTGCTGAAGCTTTTTCGGTCATTTTACAAGTCATGAGTTATCGCATGCGAAATAAGAAACGCATTTTTCGATGTGCACCCCTCCACCATCATTTTGAGTTTAAGGGATGGCCTGAGCCAAAAGTTGTGGTCCGTTTTTGGATGATTGGTTTTATTCTTGCTCTTATTGGGTTAGCTTCAATTAAATTTCAGTAAAATCTATGAAAAAAGCATTGGTAATGGGTCTTGGGAAGAGTGGAAAAGGGGCATTTGAACTTTTATGTCATTTGGGATGGGATGTTTGGGGAATGGATCGAAATCCAGAAAATGAGACTATTTTAAGAGATGATCAGGTGCCTTCTTGGACATTTGATTTGGTCGTTGTATCACCTGGCATTCCTTCTAGTCATCGGGTGTTAAGAGTTTTAAAAAAGCAAAATATAGAAGTGATTGGAGAAATAGAACTTGCCTTACGCTATTTAAATCGGTTTTGCATTGGAGTGACTGGAACAAATGGCAAGACAACACTCACTGAGTTTCTTGCATTTGTTTTGAAAGGGAAAGCTCTTGGAAATATTGGATCTTCTCTTGCTTCTTATACGATTTCTGCCCCCGAAAAAAAACCTCTTATCATCGAATTGAGTTCTTTTCAATTGGAAACAATGACGACAAGGGGACTTGATTTTGGGGTCATTACCAATATTCAAGAAGATCATCTCGATCGTTATCCTTCCTTTCAACATTATATATTGGCAAAAAAACAAATTGGAAAATGCTTAAAGGAAAAAGGGATTTGTTTTGTTCCAAAATCTTTGCAAAATATTAGACTTGAATGCAAGAAGGAAGTTGTCATGATTGATTCTTATTTACAACTAACAAAAGAGGAGGGATACTGTGGAGAGTTAGGTCTTGAATTAGGATCTCTTGCTTATGCAATTTGTAGGCAATTAAAGGTTAAAAAAGAGAGTTTTTTAGAAGCATTAAAGCATTTTAAAAGACCCCCTCATCGGTTGGAGAATGTTGGAGATATTGCAAATGTCCATTTTATTAATGATAGTAAAGCAACGAATCCTGCAGCGACACTCTATGCAATTTCTCAAATCAAAGGTCCCTTATTGCTAATTATAGGAGGAGACCCCAAAAATCAGTCTTTCTTAGAATGGAGAAAAGGGTTGGGAAAGAGAGTTAAAATGATTTTTGCAATAGGAGACGCTAAAAAGCAGCTTAAACAGATTTTGGCCCCTTTTCATCTGATTAAAGAGAAAAAAGATCTTGCTGAGGCTACTAATGAAGCGTTAAACATGGCAAGAGAAGGGGATACAGTCCTTTTTTCTCCAGGGTGTGCTAGTTTTGATCAGTTTCGAAATTGTATACATCGAGGAGAGGTTTTTAAAGAAACTCTATGTCAGCTTAGGAGAGAAATATGAACCGAAAGGAAATGATTATTGTGGCTGCACTTATCAACGCAGGACTCCTAGTCGTTTTGTTTGTCAGTGCAGTTCAAAAAGAGCCACTTGAAAATTTCAGTTCTCTACCATCTTTAAAAAAGAAGCAAATGAGATTGCAAGAAGAAAAAGAGATGGTTTTTTTAGATCAAAATTCCATTGATCGTAAGTTGGATGCCTATCATAAAAAATCATCCAAAGAAATAAAAAAGCAAAAACAGGCTCTATCTCCTTTGATTTTAACCCCTAAAAATCCATCGGTACCTTTGAAAGAAAATATTTCAAAAGATGTGATTAAAAAGGAAGATGGATTTCAATTTGTCACTGTAGAAAGAGGAGACGTTCTCGAAAAAATTGCGAAAAAGTATGGTGTTTTAGTGGATGAGATTCAATCGCTCAATCATCTTTTGGATTCTCGCTTACAGATTGGGCAAGTTTTAAAACTTCCCTTAAAAGAAAAAAGTAAAAAATCTTTTTCTAAAGAAAAGTATTATGAGGTAAAGGGAGGGGATAATCCTTGGACTATTGCAAAGGAAAATGGCATACAGGTCGAAGAGCTTTTGCGTTTAAATCATATGGATGAAAAAAAGGCTAAAAAACTGCGTCCAGGTGATAAATTGAGAATCAAGTGAATAAGAGCGCATTTTTTCTTTTAAGCTGCATTGCTTGTCTTTTTTCGATTGGATTGCTTATGGTATTTGATGTGACTTCAGCAGAAATCCTAGAGTCAAATCTTCAATTAAGTCCTCAACATGCTTTTTTCAAACAGCTGATTTATGCTTTTATCAGCCTTTTTTTAGCATTGATTTTATGGTTTTTTGGATACCAAAGAATTTTAGAGTGGATGCCTTTTTTTTACTATGGAACTCTTGTCGCTCTTATTGCTGTTTTTATTCCAGGATTAGGGAAACAAATCAATGGAGCTCATAGGTGGATTTTTTTGGGTTCTATATCATTTCAACCTTCTGAAATGATGAAATTGATCATGCCCCTGATGTTTATTTATTTTCTTAAAAAGAGACATTATAAAATTTCTTGGAAACAATTTTATGCAATCATTGCTTTCTTTTCTCTTCCACTTTTTTTGATTTTAATTGAACCTGATAATGGCACTGCTGTCATTTTAATGGTGATCATGACAGTGCTTTTCTTCCTTTGCCGTATTCCTCTTGCTTATTATTTTTTTCCTCTTCTTGTATTGGGAATCATTGGGACCTTTTGTGCTTTTCAAATGCCCCATGTAAAACAGCGCATAGAGGTCTATTTAAATCCTCATCGCGATCGATTAGGTAAAGGACATCAACCCTATCAAGCCAAGATTGCAGCGGGTTCAGGGGGATTATTTGGGAAAGGAATTGGACAGAGTGTCCAAAAATTAAATTATCTTCCCACAGCTCGAAGTGATTATATTGCAGCGATTTATGCGGAAGAGTTTGGCTTTATTGGAATTGTCTTTTTAGTTTTACTTTATATGATTATTACCTATATTGGATTCTACATGGCCTCTCTTGCAAAGGAAAAATCGGGTTATTATGTTATAGCTATTTCTATATTTTTGATTTCTTTTCAAGCTTTTTTAAATTTAGGAGTTGTTTCCGGATTATTGCCAAGTAAGGGAACCAATTTGCCGTTTTTTAGTCAAGGAGGCTCTTCTCTTATTGCGAATACGCTTGCACTGACGTTTGTTTTAAATGTAAGTAGAGCTTTAAAAAAAGAAAAGGATTTAAATCTGTTATGCAAAAACATCTATTAGGAGAAGAAAAAATTGTCATTGCAGCTGGAGGAACAGGAGGGCATCTTTTTCCTGCTCAGGCTTTAGCTCTTGACTTGATGAAAAAGAAAAAAAAATTCCGGGTGATTTTTATGAGTCGGGGACTTTCAAAGAGTCCTTATTTTAGAAAAGAGTATTTTTCTTTCCAAGACATTTCAAGTGAAACGCCTTGTAAGAAGTCACCTATACAAATACTTAAGGCGATTTATGCTCTCGTTAAAGGGACGTATCAAAGTTTTTATTACCTTAAGAAATTTAGGCCAAAAGTTGTTGTGGGTTTTGGAAGTTTTTATTCTTTTCCCATTTTACTTGCTGCAAGGTTAAGACGTGTTCCTGTGATTCTTTTTGAGTCAAATGCTTTCCCTGGAAAAGTGAATCGGTTTTGTTCAAGATGGGCAAAAGCAACAGCGATCCATTTTCTTCAGGCTTCAAAATATCTCAAAGGAAAAACGATTTGTGTCCCCATGCCTCTTCTCAAAAAAGGTCAAGGTATTTCACGTGCAGAAGCCCGTGAATATTTTCAGCTTGATTCAAAGAAATTAACGTTTTTGGTGTTTGGAGGATCTCAAGGAGCTCAATCCATCAATCGCTTTTTTTGTGAGTCTCTTGAAAAACTTTGTTTAAAAACATTTGATTTCCAAGTGATTCATATTGTGGGAACTTTTCATCGGGCAGAAAAATTAAAAGAGATTTATTACAAGTATGATATTCGCGCTTGTGTTAAATCTTTTGAAGAGAGAATGGATATTGCTTGGTCTGCAGCAGATCTTTGTATTTCACGTGCAGGAGCTGCAACCTTAGCTGAACAAATTCAATTTGGGATTCCAGGCATTCTCATTCCCTATCCTTATGCCAGTGACAATCATCAAGGAATTAATGCTTCTTTCCTTGAGGATGTGATCCATGGGGGGATTAAATTATCTGAAAAAGGACTTACTGCTGGTCAACTTGTCGGTGCAATTGATAAATTGATCGATTCTGATTGGGAAAGACTAAGGATGATGAAGCGATCTTTAGAAGAATTTAGGAAAAAGCAGCAAAAAGAAGATTTTTGTTCTCTTATTTTTAGCTATGCGAAGTGAGAATAGAGACATTTATGAAGAGAGAAAAATGGTGTTTTTTAGGGATTGGAGGGATTGGCATGAGCGCTTTAGCTCATATTGCTTTAGAGCGCAATATAGTAGTAAAAGGTGTAGATCAAAAACATTCTTATGTCATTGAAACATTGCGTAAAAAAGGGGCAACTATTGAGATTGGGGATCAGATAGACTTTGATCCTGAAAGCAAGCTTGTTTACAGTAGTGCCATTTCTGTCAATCATTCCCTTTTTAAGAAGGCTAAAAAAGAAAAAAAAGAGCTCTATCATCGGTCTCAATTTTTAAAGAAATTGATGGGAAATAAAAAGTCTCTTCTTGTTGCTGGTACACATGGAAAAACTTCGACAACATCCCTCCTCATTTGGACCCTTTTGCATTCAGGGCTCTCTCCATCCTATGCTGTAGGAGGAGTTTTACTTAATACAAACCAAAATGGAGGCAATGGTCAAGGAGATTATTTTGTTGTTGAAGCAGATGAAAGCGATGGTTCTTTTCTCAATTATAGAGGAGATGGGGCTATTTTGACGAACTTAGATAGGGAGCATCTCGATTATTGGCAATCGGAGGAAAAATTGCACCTCGGTTTCCGTTCTTTTTCTTTGGGAATTAAAGATCCTAAATATCTATTTTGGTGTGCTGATGATCCTTCTCTTCATCTTCTTCAAATCCCTGGAGAAACTTATGGAGAATCTAAAAAAGCCATATGGCGCCTTGGAAAAGTTCAAGAAGGTCATAAACAACTTGTTTTCTCGATTTCTTATCAAAACAAAGTTTTTGATGCGATTTCTCTTCCTTTAATGGGGAAGCATCAAGCTTTGAATGCTGTAGCAGTTTGGGCTTTGGCTTATAAACTTTCTATTCCTGAAAAGAAGATAAGAGAGGCTTTTGCAACTTTTCGTGGGGTAAAAAGACGTCTTGAGAAAAAAGGGGAAATCCATCAAATCTCTTTTTATGATGATTATGCTCATCATCCTACCGAAATCAAAATGCTTTTAACCGGTTTAAAAAAGGGGATAGGAACAAGACGTCTTGTTGCAATTTTCCAACCTCATCGATTTAGTCGGACTCGAGATTTGTTTTTTGATTTTTCAAAGGCCCTTGAGATAGCTGATTCTATTTTTATCACAGATGTTTATAGGGCTGGGGAAAAGCCTATTTTTGGGGTTGATGGAAAAGCCCTTGTTAAAACCCTTTCTAAAAAAGCGCAATTTATTCCTAAAGAACATCTCTTAAAAATCTCAAAATTTTTGTTGCCTGAAGATGTTGTGGTTACAATTGGAGCTGGAGATATTTTTGATCTTAGTTTTCAATTGATCGAATCTTTAAAATGAAACTTAAGTTTTTTCTCTTATCACTTTTTTTTTCATGTTTTTTACTTGTCGTTCTCTTTTATTTTGCTTTTTTGGGAAAAGGAGATAGGAGAGAATCTAAAATTAGAATAAAAGCTATTGCTCAAACAGGGTCTCAGAAGGAGGCTTTAAAAACAGATGATTTAGCGGAAATTTTAGGTCTATCAGTTGAGAATCCCTATTGCTTAAGTCAGCAACAAATCAAAAAAAAACTTTTAAGTTGCCCTTTGATTGAAACAGCTGAAATTGAGGAGATAGGTTTTGATATTTTATGGGTTGATTATCAGATGCGAAGGCCTTATGTTTTTTTAGGAAACTATTTGAATATTGCTTTAGATAGAAAAGGGTACCCTATTCCTTTTTTGCCTTTTTATACCCCAAAAAATA
>JANQJX010000152.1 GCA_028281425.1 Simkania sp. | reverse complement strand
GCTTCTACTGTCCACATTCTAATACCCAATAAATATTTAAAAAAATAAAAAGAATATAAACTTATGGTTTTATCAGTAAGAAAAACTTGCTCATCGAGTAAAAGAAATATTTGCCACCCCAACAAATTGAGGACGCAAATTCTTTAGGGCTTGAAATAAGTAGGAAGTATCAAATCCTTGAAAAGAACCCGATACAATGGCTCCTCCCTGAATATTGAGTTTTTGGGCCCATTTTAAGTAGTCATCTACCTTAAAAGGAGGGGGGAGATACCCTTGGTTTTTGATGAGAGGATAACGGTTATCTATGATGTGAAAGTGGGCATCAAAAATTTTTTTATTTTTCATATTAGAATTCCTTATTTGTATGATATAATTTTTATTTTTTAAGTAAATTTAATATTGAGTATTTATTTTTTTTATAATAATGAAGTAAGTAAGAGAAGAAATTTATATAAGAGATTTGGGATGCTTTTCAAAAAGAGGTTTAAAATAGAAACACCCATTCAATATATTGAAGATATGGAAGTTTCAAAACAGATCAAAAAAAATTTTATGCGTTCTTGGAAACGTTTTTATTCTAAGTCTGAGCCGATCATTTCTCCTTATCGAGAAGAAAGGCTCAGCGCTTTTTTTCGTCAGCTTGAAAGGGATGGTTCAGATGAGCGATATTGTTTAAGAGTAGAGATTCGTTTTATCAATCCCGTTGTAGGATATGGTGTATTTGCAAAAGAAAACATTGCCCCTTATTCAACACTTCATCATTACGTAGGGGTTTTGATGATCGATAAGAAGATTCATCCTGATGATAACAGTACCTTTTCTTTTACACATTATAAAACCTATTCTATCAATGCCATGAAAAAAGGAAATTGGACCCGTTTTATGAATCATAGTCCTGATGGAAATCCTAAGACAAATGTGATTCCTTGGGAGTATTATCTTCCTGAAGGGCCTCGTATTGTATTTACTTCTGGTCGTTTTGGGATCAAAAAAGGCATGCAGTTGCTCTATTCTTATGGAGATGATTATTGGGAAGACCGAAAATTTCTTTCCTTCTAATTCTTCACCTTTAATCATTCAGGGACAAAAGTAAAATTTTAATGCGAATTTAATGAAGTGACTGCTTAAAAATTTCCGTAAATAAAATAGCCTTTCCCATGCGGTAAGATGCGTAAGCTGTGAATAGAATCCCTAAAGCTGTTGCTGTCACAGCCTTTGTTAATTTATCAAAATAGAGCGCAAAACCTCTTCCTTCAGGTGGAGGATATAGAGCTCTCAGGCGCCTTTTTGCTGCTGTTCAATGGACTCCACGCAAAGCAGACAAGGAACGCCCCTCCTACAGAACCGGCAAAGTAGCCCTGACTCCAAAGAACTTTTTTCCATTAAATTTTAGAGAAAGACTCTGCATAGTCAAGCCTTAACTTTCTACTTAAGCCCCCCTTTAAGTTGTTGACTAGTTTCGATATCGAGATCTTGGGAGGAGAGTTGACAAGCAAGTGGACATGGTCTTTCTCACCGTTAAACTCAACGAGGGTGGATTCAAAAGATGCGCAAACCTCGCTGAAAGACTCCTCTAAAGAG
>JANQJX010000139.1 GCA_028281425.1 Simkania sp. | reverse complement strand
TAGCCACAATGAGATCAAAGAAACTTTTGTCTTTCTAGTCGTTTGGATACAAGATCTGGGAAACATTCTGTTTTTTTGCTCCATGCGCATTTGGGGTTTATCACCTAAGGATCGCAAGGCCGTTTTTTCTCAAGAGATCCTCTGCTCTTTAGCACCAAAAAGGCGCCTGAGAGCTCTAGATCCTCCACCTGAAGGAAGAGGGTTTGCGCTCTATTTTTGATAAGATTTTTGATAATGACCATTTTTTTCAAAAATTTCTTTGGCTGTTTCATTATTTTTTTGAAGGCGGTTTCTAGGGAGGGGATGTGTTGAAAAGAGTTCTTTGAAATAATTTAAAAAGCTAAGGGATCGATGAAAATCAAACCCCATTTCTACAAAGACTTGAGCGATTGCTGAACCTCCTAACACATGGAAGTATGCCTCGTAGATATGATGAATGCCATAATAATCTGCTTCATATTCATTTTTGCGGCTGTTCATCAACATATAAAGATCTAATAGGCCCTCAGACAAAGGTTTTAGAATCATGTGTTGAATGGCATTGCTTTTTTGAATTTGGGAGATTAAAAAGTGGATAATTTTGAAAAGAGGATGTTTAGAAGAACGCTCATTCCGATCATTTGAGGAGAGAAAAGAACAGAGAATTTGGATGATCAGGATGCAGATATGGATAAAAAGAAGACTTTCAATGGATCTGCGCCCGTGTCCCGCTGCTGCGTGAATGATTTCATGTCCAAGAGTTGCAGCAATGAGATCTTCAATTTTGAGCTTTTTCCATTCTTTAGGATATGTCCCTTTGTTATCCGCTTGAATATTTTTAATCATGGTTTCAAATCTTTCGATAAGTGCTGTTGTAATTCCTATTTTCCCTCCAGGAAGAGCAAAAGCATTAGGCACGTTAGACTCAATGATTCGGATTTCATATTCAAAATTACTTCCTTGATACTTGCGTGCAACAGTCACAAGCCGGCTAAATACTTTTGTGACTAAAGCAATTTTTTCTTGATCGATCGATTGCGGTCCATAAGCATAGCAGACGAACGGGTAAGACAGATTTCCAATCAGTGTTTCGAGCCAATTAGGAATGAGCCAAAACTCCCTTTTCCCAGTCACCCCATTTTTGGCATAAATAGAATCGTAGAGAAGATAAAATTGATCAAAAATAGGTTGAACAATTGAGCCAATGAGATTTTGGAGTGCTTGTAATTTATGGCAACAGATTGCATAAAAATTTTCACTTCTAAAAGCAGGAAAGGCAGCATTATTAATTGAAGATAAACTGTTCACTAATTCTTACCTCCATTTTTTCAAATAGGCTAACATTATTTTATGATTTTTGGGAATTTTTTTTTTATTGCAAGGATAAGGATAGAAAGCAAGTGATTAAAATTCTTTATTTAAATTGCGTTGTCATTTAAAATTTTGTCCTTACATTTGATCTTACAAGGAGGATTTTGATGTCTCAAGTTAATTTTTCCCTTATTACATCACCTATTTATGAATTCATTAAAAAAGGTTTTGGTTCTTTAGAACACTCTATGGATGTTCCGATTGAAGTGTTTGCTAAAAAGCTTGCTGAAAAAAATGAAACTCTTTCACCACAGGAGATGTTATGCTTTTGCGATCTTGTTCTTGAAAAAGTTAAACGTGGAAAATATACAGCGATGGGGATTACTGCGGTTTCTTTTCTCTTTTCTCAATATATGCCTTTTATGGGAACCTTTTTCAAAGTAGGGGCAATTTTCTCAGCGCTTATTGCCTATGATTTGGGTCAAATAGGACATGCTGTCATGGGCACAAAAAAATATTTTGAGAAAGAAACTGTAAATTTAAATTGGAATGATTGTCATTCCCCAATCCAAAGCATTAAATTAGAGCTAATAGAACTGTCTAACCGTATCCAAAAGAGGGTCTTGATGCTAACAAACCCCTGGATGTTTAACCAAAAAATCAATGATTTTCCCCATTTTATTGAAAGAAAAATGCATGCTTTTCAAAACGAAATATCTCCAAAACAAGTGAAATGGGCATCTAAATCTGATAACAGATTATTCAAGCTGTTTTCTAACCCTTTTCAAGCTGTTAAATTAGAACTGTCCTCTTCTCAATCTTTAAAAGCATCTCAAGTTGATCATTTGGTAAAACAGATCCTTAAATCCCTTACTCATTTGAGGTCAACTTTCATGGGGGCTTCTTTGATTCTTTACACTTTCTCAAAGATCTGTTTCGGGACGGTCAATCTTATAAGTGCCATTGCATGCGGTTTTTTTGCTTGGGAAATCCATAACATTTATGAGACGACTGAGACGACTCGAAAAAAATTGAGTGAGTCTTATTTTGAACCTATTTCATGGAAATTACTTTTAGAGAAATTTAGAAACTGGCAGATGTGTCTAGAGCAAACATCTTATCTCATGCAAATGAGTTTTTTTAAGGATTTAATAAACCAATTCCTTACAGATTTAGACAAATTAAATCACAATACGTGAAGATCCATTAAGGGCCTGCCTTGAACTGAAAAATTGTTCGGATCTATTGTGAAAGGTGCAAATTGACTAGACTCTTGAGAGCAAAAGGAGATGCGACTTATCTCAAGCCTAGTTAAGGGGTGATCGATTGTATCCCTTTCATGTAGGAATGCAAAGCAGGGGGAAGAGTGATTGTGCCATCTTTTTGTTGATAACTTTCAAGGAGCGCGACCATTAAACGAGAGGTTGCTAGTCCAGAGCCATTTAAGGTATACACATAACTTGGCTTCCCCTTACTTTTTTTATAGCGAATCTTGGAGCGTCTTGCTTGAAAATCGGTGCAATTAGAAATTGAAGAGACTTCGTAGTAGCATTCTTGTCCTGGAAGCCATACTTCAAGATCGATTGTCTTTGCCGAAGCAAAAGAGATATCTCCCGTGACTAAAAGCATATGGCGATAGTGGAGATTCAATTTTTTTAACACTGTTTCAGCACTTTTTAACATTTCATCATAGATCGAAAGGCTTTGCTCGGGTGTTGTTAAGCAAAAAAGTTCCACTTTATTGAATTGATGCGTTCGAATAAGCCCCCTTTCTTGGGAGCCTGCAGCTCCTGCTTCTCTACGAAAACAAGGGGTATAGGCGGTGTATCTTAAAGGAAGATTCTTTTCATCTAAAATTTCATCTCCATGAAGTCCATTTAAAACAGCTTCTGATGTAGGAATGAGGAATAGGTTGTGATTTTTTTCATCTAAGCGATAGAGTTGCTTTTCGAATTTGGGAAGTTGAGCGACTCCAAGCATTGTTTCAGAGCGTGCAAGAAGGGGAGGGATCCAAAGCTCAAAGCCATTGGCAAGATGGACATCGATCATCAACTGGATAAGAGCCCATTCAAGCCTTGCTCCTAATCCTCGATAAATGGGCCATCCCGCACCTGTAATTTTAGCCCCTCGCTTGAAATCAAATAGATGGAGGGTTTCATTGAGCTCTAAGTGATTTTTAGGAGTAAAATCAAATGAGGGCTTTTCTCCAATTGTTTTCAAGCAGATATTTTCTTTAGGGTCTAGAGAGGGCTTGACTTCTTTCATTGGCAGATTGGGCAGATAAGAAATAAGGGTCTCAAAGTTTTTTTGAACTTCTTTGAGTTCTTTTTCTTTTGCTTCGATTCCTTCTCCTATTCCGGTGATTTCATTTAACAGGGAAGAGACATCTTCACCTTGCCGTTTCTTCTTTCCAACTTCTTTTGCATTTTGATTTTTTTGATTTTTGAGAAGTTCTATGTGATTTTTTAGTTTTCGGATTTTTTCATCGAGAGTAAGAATGGGAGAAAGGACAATATGGGGGTCTTTTGTTTGGAGGAGTTTTTCGGTTTGTTTAGGATCTTTTCTAATCAATTTGATATCGAGCATAGGGGATTTCCTTGTCTTAAAATCATAAAAATTTCTGTTTACATATGAGATAAAAAAGTGATTCAATTAAAAATTTTCATTTTCTGATCTTAGCCTGCATGTTTACGCCAGTTCCAGAAAAATCGGCTTCTTCTGTTTCCTGATTGTCCTCAGAAATTTTCGAGAATAAGGTTTACAAACTTATCCATTCAAGAATTTCTTGAGATTTCAAAAAACAGTTTGCATCCCTTTTCGAAAGAGGAGGGATGCGAAATACAGGTTAGCAGAGAAGACCTTTTCCTTGAAAGGAAGCTTTTTTCTTGCTACCCTAAAGAGTTGAGAACCTATCTTTTTTTTGAGGAATGATGCAGAAAAAATATCCTGAGCCCCAAAACCCTTTGATTCTTCGGTTTCATCGTTTGATTGATGCTTTTGCTAAATCTGATGACGAACGGGATTTTTATCTCGATAAAATCGAAGGGTTTATTGTTTTTGCCGATCTTGATAAAAATTTTGAGGATTTTGACTTATTAGAAAAAGAGGTCAAAGAAAACAAAAGTCGTTATTTTCTTATTCCAAAAATGACTTTTTATGAAACAAAAAAATTTATGGAAGGATTTATTAATGAGAAAATCTATGACATCGATACCAAAGAGAAGTTAATCGATATCATCCAATCAAAAGAGGCGCGAGAAAATTTTTTAGAGTTTATTTATGATCATTTAACAGAGTTAGAAAAATGGCAACAATATTATCATGAACGGTCTCGTATCCGTGTGATTGAATGGCTTCGGAATCAAGGTATTTTATTTGTTTTTGAAGAGGATTTAACCCTTGCGAAAAATGTTTTAGAAAAAGTAAAGCAGCATCTTTTTGATGTCAAGGTATCTCGTGATGTGCAAGCAGCGCGCGATACAATTGCAACTAAAGCTAAAACGTACTATTCAAATGAGGCCTTAAATCCAAGGCCTAAAAGGGGACGGCCTCCTAAGCAAGCAGCTAAAGTAGAGGTAGAACCTGAATATAGCTTAGATATTTATAAAACCGTTCCTTCCGCTTTGCGCTCTTTTCTTTTCTTGCCCGATTTTAGTAGCACTTCTGTAACATTTTCTGCGAAATTTGATACAGAAGCACAATTTATTGCGAGTCTGCGTGGAAGTTTGCGTGGAAAAATTGATTCGGCCTTAGAAGATCTTTCTCAACGCTTAGAGTCTCTTCGCCATCTTTCAGATCGTTTACGTGCAGACTCTAAGGAGGGATTGGATGTAGGAGGAAAGATCTTTCATGCTGTTACAGGTCAAAAGAAGAAGTCTGAGGGGGGTAAGCCATTGGAAGGCAAAGGAAAGAAAATGATTGATATTGCAAGAGGGGCATTTTCAGTTAAGGAGAAACATTTTGGCAAAGAAAAAATAGAAATCCAAGAGCTTATCCAAAGAAAAAGAGAAGCAGGAATCAAACAGGTCACTCAGATTAAGAAAAATAAAATTAAAAAAAGAAAAAATAAGAAAAAGGGTAAATAAGTTCATGACTTTCACCCAAACAAATCTTTTAACAACCCTTAAGACCTTATCGTCTGATCCGGACGAAAAAAAAAGAAAAGAAAAGTTGCTTAAAACTTTAAAAATCATGTATTTCTCTCGTTTTGCAGATGAGAAGATGCAAAAACTCACAAGGCAAAATAAAGGGAGTAATTTTCATTTATGTGCAAATGGGCATGAAATGATCGGAGCATTGAGTGCTTTAGCATTGACTCCAGGGAAAGATTGGGGCTTTCCCTATTATCGAGATCGTGCTTTTGCTTTAGGTCTTGGATGTCCACTTAAAGAAATTATCGGAGCATTTTTAGGACGAGAAGTTCCACATCATTCAGGAGGAAGAATGATGCCTGATCATTTTTCCCATAAATCGCTTCGAATTCCTTGCCAGTCAAGTGTTGTTGGCTCTCAATTTCTCCAAGCAGTGGGTATTGCAAAGGGAATCAAATTGAGCCAAGGGGATGAAATTGTTTATGTTTCGTCAGGAGAAGGGGCAACCTCTCAAGGAGATTTCCATGAAGCGCTCAATTTTGCTTGTTTGAATCGGCTGAGTGTGATCTTTGTCATTCAAGATAATGGGTGGGCAATTTCTGTTCCTATTAGAGAACAAACGGCAGGGGGATGCATTGCTTCTATTGCAAAGGGGTATCCTAACCTATCGGTAGATACAGTTGATGGAGGTCATTTTGATGCGGTTTCTTTTGCTTTAAGAAAAGCTGTTTTGAAGGGGCGTTTGAAACAAGGACCCTCTCTTATTGTGGCAAAAATTCCCCGTCTTGGTTCTCATAGCAGTAGTGATGATCCAAAAAAATATAAGGAAAAGAAAGACTTTGAAGAAGATCAAAAAAGAGATCCTCTACCTCGTTTTGAAAAGTTTCTTTTAGATCAAGAAGGCATTCAGCTAGAAACCATGAAAGAGCTTTCTGAAAGAGTGAAAGAAGAAGTAGAAATTGCGGCTCAAGAGGCGGACAAAATTCCTTCTCAAGATCCTAAAAAGGTTTTAAATCATCTCTATAAAGAAAATTCCCTTTCTTTTCCTATCGAAGAGGAAAGAGATCGAAAAGAACCTATTGTGATCATGGATGCTTTAAATCATGCCCTAGATGAGGAGATGGAAAGGGACAAAAAAGTCCTTGTTTATGGACAAGATGTTGCAGGGGGAAAAGGAGGGGTTTTTGGAGTGACACGTCACTTAACAAAAAAATATGGGAAAGAGCGTTGTTTTAATACTCCTCTTGCCGAATCGACGATTATTGGAACAGCCATTGGTCTTTCAGTACATAGCGATTTTAAACCTGTCATTGAAATCCAATTTTGCGATTATATGTGGACAGGAGCCAATCAGCTTTTTAATGAACTTGCCAGTTATCATTATCGATCAAATGGAGAATGGAGCTGCCCAATTGTGATTCGTATGCCATCAGGGGCTTATATTCAGGGAGGACCTTATCATTCTCAAAATGTGGAAGCTTTTTTGTGCCATTGTCCTGGTCTTAAAGTCGTGATTCCAAGTAATAGTGCCGATGCAAAAATGCTTCTTAAAAGTGCAATTCGTGATCCCAATCCTGTTGTTTTTCTAGAACATAAAGCTCTTTACCGGCAACGCCTTTTCTGTGCTCAAAAAGAACCGGGGAAAGAAGAGCTTTTGCCTTTTGGAAAGGCAAATATTGTTTCCTCAGGAGAGGATGTGACTTTGATTTGTTGGGGAATGATGGTTTGTTTTGCTTATGAAGTTGCACTGAAGCTCAAAGAAGAAGGAGTGGGAGTAGAGGTGATTGATCTTAGAACGCTTAGCCCTCTTGATTTTGAGACTCTTTTAGAATCGATCAAAAAAACGGGAAAAGCTTTGATTGTTCATGAGGCTCCTCAAACTTGTGGTTTTGGAGCTGAAATTACAGCACGCCTTTCGGAAAAAGGATTTGAGTTTCTTGATGCTCCGATTATTCGTCTGGGAGCATGTGATGTTCCTGTTTCTTATTGCAAACAACTTGAAGAAAAGATCTTACCTCAAAAAGGTGAGATCGAATTGGCAGTTCGAAAACTGATCTCTTATTGACTCACCTGGTGCGCAAAACGAGAAGCGGTCGCATTTAACCCGCATTTCGCATGTCCTCTCTAAAAAAAAAAATTCGCTGTTACAAGTGGTCAACTTGGGATAAGAGATATCCTTACAGCCCCAAATTATTCCCAATTTTCTCTATAGCGCAGCATAAAGAGATGAGATGTTTTGGAGCGAAGCAAAGGATAACTCTTTAGAGCTTTTCTTTGCTTCGAAACGAAAAAGATTTATTGATGTTAATGAATCAGGCAGAGGTCATCTCACACTTGTGATGACCTCTGCCTTCTATAACTTTCATCTAGTGTGTGGCAAGTCATGTTTGATTGTCAAAGGTAAAGTAAAATAGATAGCAAAAGGGACGATAAAGTGCAGAGGTTAGGTAGACTTATGGAAAGAAGCAAAGTCTATCTGACTATCAGA
>JANQJX010000104.1 GCA_028281425.1 Simkania sp. | reverse complement strand
ATCGCTCACCCATCAATTTTTTTATCCATTGAGTCGCGGGATTCACGGCATATTCTATGTGTGACAAGAAGCCGAGTCTGATTTAAAAAATAAGTTGGTAAATCCGCAACTCGCGTTACATTAGGTTAAGTTTGTGTTGATTTATATTGTGTAGAGGTATAAACTTTTTTTTCTTTCTTTCACTGTTTTAGAACATACAAGGAGAAAAAACATGGAACAGCTATTAATGCAGAGTCATAGTTTTTATGGCTTGAATACAGAACAAAGTTTTAATAACTTTAAGGTAAAAAGTTTAAACAGTAATTATGACAATTGCAAGGTCTGTTGTAAGGTATTTACAGCTAGCATAGTTTGTCTGGGGATTATAGTTGCTATCATAACCGCTCCAGATTGTTTGGGTAGAGTCAATGATCCACATTATAATGGCCAATTTATAATGAAGTGTCCTTTCATTAAGTCCCCTTCTTACCCTTCGAATGCAACCGATAGTTCAGACATGATAAATATTTTCAATAAAACCATGAACTCAACTTCGAAAAACAAAAATATGACGTTTTTAACCCCTCAGGTTTCTCACCTGAAAATAGGGTAATCAATTCTCTACCTTTTCAACTTTTGCTTTTTGATGCTTTTTGTAAAGAAACAAAAAGATGTCACCAATAAAAGAGGCAAAGAAGAATAAAAACATAATATCCTAAATTGGGAGCAATTTGGGGTATTATGGAGCAAAGGCATAAAAGATCCTCTTCAACAAGGTCTCGGAAAAAACAGAAAGCGAGTCTGATTTGAGTGATTTATATGGGGCGATTAGAGAACAGTTCCCTTATGCAACACGAGAAGTAGCCCAACTTAACTCCTATTTCTTATAAAGAGCTCCTTAGAGTATTCTAAGCAATAGGTGCCTTAAGCTTTCAAGGCAATTCCCTTCAAAAGAAGTTTTGCGTGAAAATGTGGGTTAAAATAATGAGGCTTGCAAAGATATCATGTACTTTGAAGAACAATTAGGCGATTTTTTAAGTTATATTGCTTCAGAAAAAAAACTTTCTCTGAAGACAATTGAGGCTTATGAAAGAGATTTACGCGCGCTTGGTCGCTTTTTAAAGATTAAAGACTTTGCTTATGTAACTGAGGAAAGTTTGACTTCTTATTTTTCCTATTTGAAAAAGAAAGGGTATGCTTCAAGTAGTCTTTATCGATTTTTAATCTCTATTTTAGTTTGCTTTCGCTTTTTAAAAAGAGAGGGGTATCTCAAAAAAGATCCTACCTATCTTATGGACAGACCCAAATTATGGCAACTCATTCCAGATATTCTCAATGAAGAACAAATAGAGGCTCTTTTAGCAAAACCTGACACGAAAACAGAAGAAGGAGCATGTGATCGAGCCATGTTTGAGATGCTCTATGCTAGTGGGCTTAGGGTTTCAGAGCTTTGTATGCTCAATCTTCTTGATGTTGACGATAAGAGTATCTATGTGAAAGGAAAAGGGGGAAGAGATCGCATTGTCCCCATTGCTCCGTCGGCAATTGTAGCGCTTGATCATTATTTAGGATTTCGGAATGATCCTAAAAAAATAGAAGAAGAGCCCCTTTTTCTTTCAAAGAGGAAAAAACGCATTCACCGTACCGAGATTTGGACAAGAATCAAAAAGTATGCAAAAGCAGCTGGGATTCAAGCAAAAATTTCTCCCCATACATTGCGCCATTCCTTTGCAACTCATCTTCTCGAAAATGGAGCAGATCTTAGAGTGATTCAAGAACTTTTAGGACATGCCGACATTGGAACAACAGATCGCTATACGCACATTTCAAATAAACATCTTTTTAATGCTTTTAATGCTTTTCATCCTAGGCCTTGAATTGACCTTCTTCGAGATGTATTTGAGGATAAGAATGAGCAAAGGAAGGGGGAGTATCTGTTGGAAGCGTGATTAAAACTTGGGTTTGTTTTTTGAGTTCTTCGAATAAAAGCTCAGACCGAATGGGATCGAGATGGATCCCAAAGTCATCAATGGCAAAAAGGGTTTCTTTTTTTAAAAGAGATGTTTCGGCTAATCGAAGTGCTGCAATACAGGTCCGTT
>JANQJX010000086.1 GCA_028281425.1 Simkania sp. | reverse complement strand
ATCTCCAGCCTTATTTTTAATAAATCGAGTCTCTTTCCCTAGCCAATTAGAAATTCTTTTTTCAAGCTGAACAATCTTTTCGATTTTTGCGCCGCTTCCCATCCCAGTTACTGATTCCATTAAAAACGTTCTTTTGGCTGTTTTAAAACTTTTACTAATTGCACTGAGTTCCCGCGCTCCTCTCATTCCTTTGGCAGCTGCTTTTGCGAGAGCACCTGGAATAATAATATCGGCTCCATATTTACCAAATGAATGACCGGCAAGCTCTCCTCTTACATTCGAATGCAATGTATCCCACTGGGTTATAAGTTGGTGGACTTCTGGGACTAAAACTTCTGCGAAAATGCTCCATTCATTAGAGCGAGCAAGATCACTAAGCAATTTAAGAGACTCCCACATTTGTTTTCCTGTCTGGATAGGAGAAAGGACGATATTAGAGCAAAGCAATAGAATATTGTGCCCAGACTCCAATATTCCTTTTGGAAGTCCTTTCAAAAAACCCATACTGAAATCACAGGTATTCATGGGGCATTTTTTTGGCTTTTGAGCAGCTTGCTGAGTATATATATGAAAATCTTCAAGGCATTTGTCATAATTTCCCAACTTAAAGTGCGCTTCACTTCTATTAAGATAAGAAATAGAGTTTGTTGGATTCATCTCAATAGCCTTGTCTAGATCATCAATAGCTTGGGTTAAATAGCCAAAGTCCAAAGCTTTTTCTCCTCGCATTTGGTAGAAAAGGGCATTGAAATGCATGTCTTTTTCTGGATTTAAAAAGAGGGGACTATTAGAAAACTTGCGCTCAATTTCCAAGTGTCCAAAATCAACACCCTGTTGATCTGTTTGTGGCATTACAGGATCTAGAGTGATTTGTTTTCGAATTGTTTGGATTTCATGGGCAAGCTCTGGGGAGTCTGAAAAGGAAGCGTTTAAAAGATTTAAGGTCTCATGAGCAAAAAGGGGGCCAAGGATTCTTCCCGTTTCCTCCAGTGGAAGGCTGTGATCATCTGACATAGAAGATGTGAGCAAATCTTTTTCAGCGATGTTGTCTTTAAAAGAAGAGATTTGGTCTTCCAACGCAGAGGTCAAAAGGGGTGTTTCATGAGAAGGAGGTACATTGCTTGAAAGAGAAGCATTTCCGTTTGAAGCATTTTCATGGAGTCTAGATGGCGATGCATGCGAAGAGGTGGACTTAGAAGAGGTTTCTCTAAGTCCAGCAGAGGCAGCTCCTGCACTTGCTCCAGCAGCAGAAGCAATGCTTGCGGAAGAAACCACAACCGCCATTGTCACAGCAGTGACTGCAACGACAACGACAGCTCCAATGATGAGGGCTTTTTTGTGTTTCTTGACAAATTTCTTTGTCTTTTTCCACTTCTTTTTCAGCCATCCGCAATACATGATCTCATAGGTTAGATCCCCATAAAAAACAGTGGGAATCATTTGATATCGTTGATCAGAATGCGGAAAAAAAGCAGCTTCAAAAAGCGTTTCATGTAAAAGATCTTCGATGTCCTCTTCTAAGGCAATTTCTCCCTCTAAATCATTGGGCAAAACTCCCTCTTTTGCCAAAAAGGCAAGGAATTGATCGATTTTTTCCAGCTCTTCAAAAGAACAGTGTTTTTCAAGGCATCCCGATTCCAACTGCTCTAAAAGATAAAGCATCTCATCGTAAGTTAACGAAGCATCTAGTTTCAGAGAGACTTTCTCTTCATGTTTGGAACAGGTGGAACTTTCTAGATAAGGAATGTGAGCCGGATAAATCAAGGAAGGAACGACAAGAAGAAAAATAAAATAAAACAGATTTTTTCGCATTTCTTTAGAAAAAATTTGAAAATAAGCCGTAGCCTATATTTAAAACGGAAAATTGTCAAGACACTTTCTTGTAAATTAGTCGTCCCTGAAAAAAGGGCGATGTAACCTAAGCAAAAATTCTTTAGATATTTTTTAAAAATTTAGCAATATACTGGTTTATAATCATTTATTTTT
>JANQJX010000048.1 GCA_028281425.1 Simkania sp. | reverse complement strand
AGGTATCGTCAGGATTTTTCTCTGAGGGGATGGGATAATAGGTAAAAAGATGAAAATGGCCATATTCTCCATCACGGTGGGCATGAAAATAGTATTGGGTCTGATTCTCTATATCAACGATATCCTTGCGTGGATAATGACTTAAGAAATAAGGCCCTTTTTCGGATTTCATCAAAAAATCCAGTGGGGATACGTCTTCTTTTTCGAATAAATCTTGAAGATCCTGAAGTTTCTCGGCAGCAAGTGTCATTTTTTTAAGGCGCTCTTCTGGCAATTTTTCCAGACGACTTTTTAAGACGATCGGATCGATTGCCTCTTTATCAATTGCAGAGGGTTTAAATGGGGAATGCGTCAGCGGTTTCCCATGAAAAAAGAAGATTAATCCTAAAAATAGGCTGCAAAATGCTAAATATTTCATACCTTCTGAGATTTAAAAGAAAAGTTATTACCTTGCAATAGGCTTTGTGAATTTAAGCCGAATCAACTATCATGAAAAATGAATGAAAAAACGAGAAAACCTATATAAAGTCTTAAAGCAGTTCTTCTTAGGAAAGAATTATAAGCCAATGACTCTCGCTGCTCTTTTCAAAGAGCTCAAAATCGCGAGGAAATATCAAAAAACTTGTAGTGAAATCATCAATGAGATGCTTTCAAGTGGATTTTTGATGCGAAAAAAAGAAAAATTGATTCCCAGGCAGAAAAAATCTGAAAATCATGGGCATGTGGGTGTATTGCATCTTCATCCTAAAGGTTTTGGATTTGTGACTCCTGATGATCCCAAGCTTTCTTCTCAAGACATTTTTATTCCAAAACATCTGACTAAAGGCGCCATGGATCGGGATAAAGTTGTCTTTTCTATCGAGACAAAGAAGAGATCGAGCAAGGGGCCTGAGGGAGAGATTTTATCGATTGCTGAACGCGTGACCAAATATCTCATAGGGACGATTCTCGATTTGATCAAGCATAATCTAGCTGAAGTGTTCGTGCCTCAACTTGGCCAGGAAAAGAGTGTTTTGATGAAAATTCGAAGCGACAGGTCTTATCAAACTGGGGATCGCGTGAAAATGGGCATCGAAACTTGGGGTGATGAAAATAAGGATCTTGTTTGTTATGACCTTGAGCTCTTAGGGCATATTTCTGATCCCTCCATTGATGTCGATGTGGCA
>JANQJX010000038.1 GCA_028281425.1 Simkania sp. | reverse complement strand
CTGTTACTTTAGGAAAAGCATGAGATTCTTCAGCAATTAAAAGCCTCCCTGGAAATTTTTTATGAACTCTCTCTGTCAAATCCCTCAAAAAAGCAATCGCCTCTAAATTTTCATTTCCCCCTTTTTCATTGCGAATCCACTCCCCTTCTTTACGCCCATAATCGAGATAGACCATAGAAGAAACCGCATCCACTCTAAGTCCATCGATATGCATTTTATCTAAAAAAAAAAGGGCGCTTCCAAGCAAAAAATTGGCCACTTCCAAGCGCCCATAATTAAACACATGGGTATTCCAATCAGGATGATACCCTTGTCTTGGATCCTGATGCTCATAGAGATAGGTTCCATCAAAGAGAGCAAGTGAATGCTCATCTATTGGAAAATGCCCTGGCACCCAATCGAGAAAAACTCCAATCTCTTTTTTATGAAGATAATCCACAAGATATTGAAAATCACAAGGAAGGCCAAAACGGGAAGAAAGAGCATAAAATCCGCTGACTTGATATCCCCAAGATTCATCAAGAGGATGTCCTGTAACGGGCATCAACTCCACGTGAGTATAACCCATTTTCTTGCAATAGGAAGCAAGATAAGGGGCTAAAGTGCGATAATTTAAAAAATTTTCTCTTTCTCTCTTCCATGAACCAAGATGCACTTCATAAACATTGATAGGTTGATTGAAAGGATTTTTTTCTCTTCTCTTTTCCATCCAAGAAGCATCACTAAAAGAAAAAGCATCGATAGTCGCGACAATCGAAGCCGTTTTAGGGCGCATCTCTCCCTGAAACGCATAAGGATCCGCTTTATAAAGCCCTTTTCCTTCTCTTGTGACGATAAAAAACTTGTACTTTTCCCCCTTCTTTAAACCGGGAACAAAAAGCTCAAAGACTCCTGATCCCCCCATAGGACGCATCGGCATGATGTTTTCATTCCAACAATTAAAATCACCAACAAGACAAACATGTTTTGCACAAGGAGCCCAAACGGCAAATTTCACTCCTAAAACACCTTCATGCTCTGTTAAACGCCCCCCCATTTTCTCATAAATCGTTTCATGAATCCCCTCTCCAAAAAGGATTTCATCTTCTCTTGTAAAAGTTGGCAAAAAAGCATAAGGATCTAAAGCTTTTAGTCCATTTTCATGAAAAATAAAGTACTCATCCTTTTTCAAGCCTCTTGAAACGATGCATTCAAAAAAAGGGGTCAACTCTTTTCTTTTCACCTCTTTTCTCTCACCTAAAATTTCTAAAACAATCTCCTTTTTAAAAGGGTGATAACAACGAATCACATTCCCGCTTTTCGTTTGATGCAAACCCAAATAAGCATGAGGATTTTTATAGAATTTTTCTAACATATATTTCTTCTACAAAAAAATCATTATGAAATCCACTCCAACTTCCATTTTTCTAGATCAAGTAAAAAAATGCAGATGAGCTCGAAATCGGTTTCTTAAACGGCTCTTTCTATAGATGATAAAAAGAAAATAGGATAAAATTTAAAAGCTAAATGAAAATGCTTTCTATTAGACTCTACTTTTTCTTTCCTGTTTTTTTTGTTCTTTTTCCTTTAGAAGGAAATGCTCTTCCTTCTTCTAAAAAAGGGGTCTACTTCATCATCAATCCCCATGCAGGCAAAAAAAGCCAAAAAAATATCCTCAAGCTCATTGAAAAACATCTCGACCAAAAAAAATTTTTCTTTAAAACGGCTATCACAAAAAGATCTAAAGAAGCGATTGCCCTTGCCAAAGCAGCAGCTAAAAACCCCCTTTTTGAAATCATTGTCGCTGTTGGAGGAGATGGAACAGTCAATGAAGTTACAAAAGGGCTTATCGGATCCAAAAGCTCTCTTGCAATTATTCCTACGGGTTCAGGGAATGGGCTTGCACGCCATTTTCATATTCCTTTAGATCCAAAAAAAGCTTTAGAGATCATCAATCAAGAACATCAAACATGGATCGATACGATTAAAATCAACCGGGAATCTTATCTTGGCGTTGCGGGAATTGGGTTTGATGCTAAAGTCTCTTCTCAATTTGCCCACCTCAAAAAACGGGGACTTGCAGGCTATATCAAGGTGATTTTAAATGAAATCACGACTTACAAACCCCAAAAATATCACCTTCTTATTGATGGAAAACCCAAAGATGTGAAAGCCTTTTTGATCTGTTTTGCTAATAGTGCTCAATATGGTCATAACCTTTTGATCGCTCCTCAAGCTAAAATCGATGATGGTTATTTAGATCTTATCATCTTAAAAGTCTTTCCTAAGCATGCCTCTCCTCAAATTCTTCATGCTCTTTTCACAGGTCAAATCGATCATTCTAAATATGTGTCATGGATTCGCTGCCAAGAAGTGATTTTAAAAAAGCCCATTCCATGCATTCACATTGATGGAGAGCCCATGCAATTTTCTGATGATGTTTACATTCATATCCTTCCGGCTTCTCTAAAAATCTTAATCCCTGTGGATTTTTAAATGGCGACTGCTTTGAACTGAAAAAATTGGCTCATCCGCACGCAAAATTCCTCACTAGATTTTCAAAGGATGTCCTTCAAATAGTGGAATTTAGCCCAAGTTGACTACTTGTAGCAGCAAACAAGGCACTTACCTGATCAACTCATCTTATGCAAAGCCAAATGATTAGATTCAGTCACCAATTTTGCTTTTTTCAAAAAACTCACCCCGAGTTTGCACAAACGGCATTGAGCCCTCTGCCAGGGTATTTAAAAGAGAGCGTCCCTTGAAAAAATAGGGGCTTTGCCCCCTTACCCCCCACCAAAGGGGAAATCCCCCTTTGGAAACCCCTTCTTTAACACGAATTCACTTTAAATTTGTGTT
>JANQJX010000218.1 GCA_028281425.1 Simkania sp. | reverse complement strand
GCAAGAAGAAGAATGATAAATTTTTTTTGATAGGGTGGGTCAATTTTCGACCGTTGGAACCAGGGGAAAGTGGGTCAATTTTCGATTGTTGTTGACACCAAGGCTCATTGATTTGTTTCCATGCATTTTTTTGATGTCAATGTGATTGTCTTTGTGACCTTTGTCGATATTTCTTATGAGTTAAAAACTTACGCGCTTATGAGTTTGCAGGGGGGAGGTTAAGGGGGATGTTTATTTAAGGCCTTTTGTTTCAAATAAAATGATAACATGCGCTCAAGAGCTGTAAAAAGAATTAAAATTATAAAGAGAGTGGCAAAAGGAAAGAAAAAAGAGGGAAAAGCAATAAGAAGAAAAAAGAAGATGAATGCTTCTGTTCTCTCTATGAGTCCTGGGCTGTAGTGAAAGCTTTTTTCTGAGTGATTTTTAATGAATAAGGCAACAACTAAGAAAGAGGTGATACAGAGAAGAATAGAAAAAAGCATCAAAAGACACAAGAGAGCTCGCGAGGGATTGTAGAAATAAAGCCCCAAGACGATAGCTCCTTCAACTATCCGATCAAAGAGAATATCCAAAACAGCTCCTTGGCTTGATATTTTCTTTTGCTCTCTTGCTAAAGATCCATCTAAAATGTCACAAAACCCGGAAATAAAAAGAAAAGTAAAAGATAAAAAAAGAAAATGAAAAGCCAATAGAAAAGCGGATAAAAGTCCTGTGATAAGACCTAAAAAAGTGATCTGCATAGGAGAGTATTTTTTAATCCATCGATTTTTTAAAAGGGGAAAGATCACCCTTTTTTGGAAAGGAGAACGGAGAAAACTATCAATCACTTTTTTTCGCTTCTTTTTCTTGCAACATGTTTAATACATATTGGAATTAATATAAATAAAGCAAGGAGAAAGAGAGCAATTTTAATTTCAAAATTGAAGATATGATCCATTGAAAAATCTTCTCCTTTTTCAAAAATCTTTCCAAGGCCACTTCCCGCTTGCGTGTAGATATATGAGCCAGGGGTAATCCCAATACAAGTTGTCCAAAAAAATGTCCAGAAAGAGACTTGAAAAAAAGCGGGAGCTAAATTGATAAGCCAAAAAGGAAATAGAGGAATAAAACGTAAAAAAAGAAGATAGTTTGCAGCATTTGTCTGAAACCCTTTTTCCATTTTATTTAAAAAAGGGGCTGTTTTTTTTTTAAAAAGTTCTTTAAAAATGCTTTTTGCTGCATAAAAAATCATAGAAGCGCCTGTTGTAGCTCCAATTATGACTAAAATAGTTCCCTTAAGTGTTCCAAATAAGAAACCACCTGCAAGAGATAAAATAGCCCCTCCAGGGATAGAGAGAGAGACAAAAAAAGCATAGATCGCCATAAATATCAAGGGAGAGAGGTAAGGATATTTTTCAACGAAGATTAAAAGGTTTTTTCGATGGTTTTTGAGTTCTTCGAAAGTCAGGCGTTCAAAAAGGCCTAAAAAATAGGCTGTCCCTATTAAGATAAGAAAGGAAGAGAGAAGAAGCCATTTTTTCCAATGCATCAAAAAAGTTTGGGTTTCATGATGATTTTTTTCTTAACCCATGTTTGTGGGAAACATAGGTTGTGGATTTGCTCAAAATCGGGAAAAATCCTTTATACAAGTTTTCATCATTAAATGCATAGAATATGCACTCTGAGGTAGTAGAAATAAGGATTAAAATGAAAAAAGGAATAAGTTTTTTCAATCCATTTGAATAATAGATTTTTATTTTATATATAAAGGGAAAGGTCAAGGTTATTAAGGCAATGGAATGTTAGCTGAAAAAAGGCGCTTAAAAGAAAATCAGAAAAGAAGTCAGTATTGGAAACATTGGGGACCTTATCTTGCTGAAAGACAATGGGGGACTGTTCGAGAAGATTATAGTCAAGATAGAAAAGCTTGGGATTATTTTTCTTATAAAGAGGCTCTTTATCGTACTTATAGATGGGGAGAAGATGGAATTGGGGGAATTTGCGATACTCATCAAAGGCTTTGTTTTGCTTTTGCTTTTTGGAATAAAGAAGATCTTTTTATCAAAGAACGACTTTTTGGTTTGGCTAATTTAGAAGGGAACCATGGAGAAGATGTCAAAGAATATTACTATTTTCTCGACAATACTCCCACCCATTCTTATATGAAGTACCTTTATAAATACCCCCATTCTTGTTTTCCTTATGAAGAGATTTATAAGGTGAATCAAAAACGTTCGCAAAAAGAGAGAGAATATGAACTCATAGACACAAAAATTTTTAGCCATAACCGTTATTTTGATCTTTTTATCGAGTATGCCAAAAAAGAGGTGAATGATATCTATATCCAACTGACGATTTGTAATCGCTCTCATGAAGCCAAAAAGTTAGATGTTTTACCAATGCTTTGGGCACGTAATACTTGGTTTAATCAGAAAGAAGGAAAAAAACCTTTGCTTTCTCAGGTGGATGAAAAGACAATTCAAGCGATTCATCCTGATCTTGGGACTTACTATTTGTATGGAGAAAAGGGAGGGAGACTTCTTTTCACCGAAAATATTTCCAATGAACAAAAAATAAGTGGAATTAGAAATTCCTCCCGATATACCAAAGATGGAATCAATGATTTTGTGACGAAACAAAAAATAGATGCAATCAATCCAGAAAATAAAGGAACAAAAAGCGCTTTTTATTTCAAATTATGTATTGAATCAGGAGAAAAAAGGATCCTTTATTTGCGTTTGACACAAGAAGAAAAAAAGAAAAATCCTCTTAGAGATGCAGAAAAAATTTTTAAAATGCGTTTGAAAGAGACAGATGAATTTTATGAAGAAATTTATCCTACCTCCATGAAAGAAGATGATCGTCGTATTGGTCGGCAAGCATTAGCTGGAATGCTTTGGAATAAAATATACTACCATTTTGTGATTCACGATTGGCTTAAAGGAGATCCTGATTTTTCTCCTCCTCTTCCTTCTCATGATCCCATAAAGAGTCGGAATGCTCAATGGCACCATCTTTATTGTGATGATATTCTTTCTGTGCCTGATAAATGGGAATTCCCTCAATTTTTTTCTTGGGACAGTGCTTTTCATTCTGTTCCTCTTGCGGTTGTTGATCCTGAGTTTGCTAAAAAGCAACTTTATCTCCTTGTACAAGAGTGGTATATGCATCCAAGTGGGCAGATTCCTGCTTATGAGTGGAATTTTTTTGATGTCAATCCCCCTGTTCATGCTTGGGCTGTTTGGCGTGTTTTTAAAATTGAGAAAAAGATTGTAGGGAAAGAGGACCGTCTATTTTTAGAACGTCTTTTCCAAAAACTTTTAATCAATTTCACATGGTGGGTGAATCGAAAGGATCAAGAAGGAAGAAATATCTTTCAAGGAGGGTTCCTTGGATTGGATAATATCAGTGTTTTTAATCGTTCTGAACATCTTCCAGAAGGAGGAACATTATATCAATCAGATGCAACGAGTTGGATGGGGATGTATTGCTTAAATATGTTGACAATTGCTATTGAGCTTGCAAAAAAAGATCATGCTTATGAAGATATGGCGAATAAATTTTATAATCATTTTCTTCTGATTGCCCAAGCAATAAATTTTAATGGTCCTTGTTCTCTTTGGGATGAAGAAGATGGATTTTATTATGATGTTTTAGAACTATCCGATAAGCGAAAGATTCCTCTTAAAGTGCGTTCACTTGTTGGGCTGATGCCTCTTTTTGGTGTGATGACTCTTGAAGCAGAAGTCCTCAGTCAACTCAAAATCTTTAAACATAAAATGGAATGGTTTTTAGAAAACCGTTCAGATCTTTGTGAGAAAATTGCTTGCATGCGCACCCCTGGACAACAGCAGCGACGCATCTTATCCCTTGTGAATCGTGATAAACTTAAAAAACTGCTTAAAATATTATTGAGTGAAGATGAGTTTTTAAGTTCTTATGGCATTCGCTCTATGTCCAAATGGCATGAGAAAAACCCTTTTAAACTCAATGTAGATGGACACCATTTTTGTGTGGATTATGAGCCAGGAGAGTCAACAAGTCGTCTTTTTGGAGGCAATTCAAATTGGCGTGGTCCTATTTGGTTTCCGATTAATGTTTTGATTATTGAATCGCTTCAAAAATATCATCATTATTTTGGAAATGATTTTAAGGTAGAATTCCCAACAGGATCTAACCATTTAATGAATCTTTGGGAAGTTTCTTTGGAGCTTTCAAAGCGTTTGGTTAAGCTCTTTGAAAAAGATGTTTCAAATAAACGCCCTATATTTGGAGAAAAAAAGAAATTTCAAACAGATCCATTCTTTCAAAATCATCTTTTTTTTTATGAATATTTTCATGGAAACACAGGAGAAGGGCTAGGTGCAAGCCACCAAACAGGCTGGACCGGCTTTGTTGGAAAGCTCTTAATGCAGCTTAGTCGATATGGATCCATTTAATGAATATCTCGGAGTGAGATCTATTTTAGGGATGGTTTGATCTGGAGCTCCTTCGAGAAACTCCAGAGCAAAACCCTACTCGCTCATATGTGAAAAATTTATTTCTCTTGAAAATATTCATGATATTTTTTTCCATTGATCGTCATTTTATTTACATTGATCAAAGTTGGAATGATCTTAAGCAAAGAGTTTTTGTCAATTTTATAAAAGTATTTGTTCTTTACAGGAGTATAGGTTTGTTTTTTTGCTCCTAATTGCTTGAAAATGGATTGCATAAACTTGTTGGTTTTATCGGTTATTGCAGAGAAGGAGGTCAGTGGTTCACCATTTACCTTGTAATTCTTCTTGGCCATGATAAAGGCGTGGACCATCATTGCTACCATTGCCTCTTTGCTATACCCCCTGTTTTGGTAATGTGGGGTGATAAATACCCCGGATGCAGACTCTCCTTGAAAGTACCCTCCTCCATTTGCAAATCTTCCTATATCGTTGTTTGTAGATTTTTCAATTCCTACGAAACCGGTAAAGAGAGTGGGGTTTTTATACTCAAGACCCACTTTAGAAGTTGAAGGGACAAGTGGTCCAATTGGACGTATTGCATCTCTTGCAAGTATACGAAGAATACGATTGTTTGAAACTGCTTGCCCATGTAAGTAACCTTTCATAGATTGTGCACTTCCATAATGATCGTGATATGCTTTGTAGTCGGAGCTTTTTGAAACTACTCCAAATTGCTTTTGGTAAATCTTTTGAGTAAGACTCAAAATGTTAAGATAGGTACTTTGGTATGTAAAATAAGGAAGTATCTGACGATTTTTTAGACAGCAACAATGATGTAACGTCCAATTTATCATAGAACTTGTGTAATTCCATATGGTTTTTATACAATCCCACGTGTGTTCCTTTTTTATTCCATTAAATGTTCCTGTAGGACATTGCCAAGATGTCTTGTCAAGGTCTACTTTAAAGAAAAAGCAATGATTTTTTTTTATCAAGGTGACGTCTATTGGCTTATTATAAGAAAGGGAATCATTTACAGCATTCACAGACATGAGGCATTCACTCCTAATTTAAAATGTTGAAACTCTTTTGCACTTTTTAAAAAATTTAGTGCATGAAAATAGCTTTTTGCTTGTCTAACGTTGCCACTTGTAAGATAGAATCTTTCGAAATTTCATGGATGATCAAACGATTACAATTTTTGAGATAGGACCCATGCAACTCATTCCTAAAGTTGTAAGTGACTTGCAACCCATGAGGCAATAAAAATTTTACCCTTCAAGTAATGGAGTTAGATAACAGATGACTTGAGCTTTTTTGTTGCCATAAACTCTCAAGCCGATTTTGATCAAAAATGGTAAGGGGAAAATTATTTTTTTGCAATCTCAAAATCAAAATTTTCTTAAGATTTATTAGAACTGATATAGGCGCCTCGATTTTTTAAGCGCTCAGGAGTGATTTTTTTATAGTAAAAGCTTTTCTCTTGAGGCAGTTTCCCTTCGATCATCACAGCAATGCGCTTGCTATTTTTTCTCGATAAGAATGAGAGGGAATTTTGTTTAAAAGTTGCATAGTCAAGAGATGATACAGCTTGAATTTTTTTTTCTTTTCGCTTAAAGTCACCTTGATATTTAAAAGCAAGATGGTAGAGAAAAAAAGCCATTTTAGAAAGGTTTGTGGGGGGCTTTTTTTCTGTTTTAATGACACTTTTCTTCAAGGTTTCAAATTTATCTTGAGAAATGATAGTATCAAAGTCTTTAACATATTTTTCTAGAAAAAGCTCAAAGCGGGCAAGCAAATCTTCTGGATGATGAGTGCTGGATTGAACCATGAAAAGCTGAAAGAGTTGGTTTTCTTCTTCCCATTGATTGGATTGGACAATATAAGCTGTTTGCTGTTTGGTTCTAAGTGTATCAAAAAAATCTTCTGAAAGAGCTCTTGCTAAAATAGTTGCGGAGGCCCATTTTTCGTAAGAAAAGCTTCCTTCTTGAAGCACAAGAAGAGAGGAGTTCCCAAGTGACTTAGAGGATTCAGAGATTTTATAAGGACCATCTTTAGATGAAAGGACCAGCACCCTTTTGGACAAATGATTTTCTTGAGGATAGGGGTGATAAGGAATCGCCTGCCTTATTTGCCCCCAAACGTTTTGAGCTTCTTGCTTTGTGAGATTTCCTACTAAAAGCATTTCAATATAATTTTTTTCAAAAATTTTATTTTGAAAATCTAAGAAGTCATCATAGGTAAGATTTTGAGAGGCATCTAATTGCATTTTATTGCGAGAGTGAGAGTTGTATAGGATGTTTTTAAGGAGATCGGCGCCTTGGGAAAGAGGAGAGCTTTTTTTAAAATTTTGATATTTTGTCATCAGCAATTTTTTTTCATGTTCAAATTCTTCTTTTGTCCAGTAACATGTTTTGAATCCGTCTAAATAAGCATTGAGTAAGATATTTGCTTTTTCATTAAATCCATTAATGGTGAACAAAAGAGAAAAATCGACTTGATTGAGAGTTGCAACTAAACTAGCAGCATCTGCGTAATAAGATGTTGTTTTTAGATGATCTTCCAAACACTTTTGAAAGAGCTGAAATAAAACTGCTTGTTTAGCCGAACAATTCAAAATGGGTGATTTGATATTGATTAAATAGCTGACTTCTGGAACAAGATAGGAATGATCTTGCCAAAAATAGACTTTGCCGTAGGGATTATCGACGATAAGCTGGGGAAGGGCTTTAAGATTTTTTTCTTCTTTTAGTGGAATGAGTTTTAGATTAGAAGGGATAAAGGGGTTGGGATTGGGATGAATATGTTTGAGAATGAAAGGACTCTTTTGCGTCCAATTCAAGAGTTTATCTTTTCCAATAGGCATGGTGGTATATTTAGCTCCTGACCAAGGCTCTATTTTTTCTTCTTTGATTTTTGTCAGAGAGGGAAAAGCGATCAAGTGATAATGTCCTTTCTCAGGCTTTAAGATATGAATAAAGGATTTGAGTTGTTTTGATGTGCATAAGGAAGGGAGGATCGTTTTTTGAGGAAAAGTTTCAAAAGGTTCATAGGGAATGAAGTAAGCAAGCTCTTTTACAGCTTCGAAAGGATCTCTCCTTCCTTGATACTCGTAATTGATTTGAAGCATTTTGCTCATATCGTTGAAAATATAAGCAGGAAGCTCTTCATTTTTAATAAAATGGAGTGCTTGAAAAAAGCGATTGATAACCGATTCATAAGAGTGAACTCCTTGAGGGGTTAAAATAAAATCGATCGAGTAAAAGGCATGTTCTTTGGAATAGCGATCGAAATCGATACAGAGATCTTCGATCAATTTTTCTTCTTTTAGCTTACAAAAAAAGCTATTTGGATGACGGCTTTTTAGAATATAAGAGAGGAGATAATCAGATTTGTCTTCAAGGTTAAGGACATAACTTTTGGGGATTTCCCAAAAAAGAGTAAGTTTTCTAATCTCTTTGATAGGAGTGATAAAGGTCACTTTTCCTTCTTGATTTGGATCTGTCATGAAAGGATAGAGCAGCTTTTCTTTGGGCTCTGAAGATGAGGGGATTTGAGAAAAATATTGTACACTTAATTCTTTGAGTTTTTCAAGAGGAAGGGGGGAATAAAGAATGAGGTGAGCTTTGTTTGCACTATAGTGATCTTCATGCCATTTTACAACTGCGCTGCGGGGAATATTTTTAAGGGTTTCTTTATTTCCTGTTGCAAAACGGGCATTCGGGTGATTTGGATTTGCCATCTCTTTGAGGATCATATACTGGCGAAAATTATCATTTTCGATATTTTTGTCATGTTCTTGGTCGACCGCATGAAGCTCTCTTTCGATACTAGAAGTGGGAAAGAGGGGATCGATAAACATATGAGAAAAGTAATGAAGTGTTTGGAGAAAAGATTCGTGGTTCATAGAAAACATGTATACCGTTTGAGAAGGGAGAGTAAACGCATTGAGTTTACCTCCATGGCTTAAAACATATTTGAGAAGCCCATCTTCTTCAGGATAGGTTTTGTTTCCCATAAAGAGAAGGTGTTCTACAAAATGGGCCATTCCTGGATGATCTTTAGGATCAGACCAAGAACCAACGCTCATTGAAAAAGCGACTGCTGATTCGATCACTTTAGGGTCAGAAATAAGGTAACATTTGAGGCCATTTGTAAGGCAAATTTTTCCTATTTTTAGATCAGAAAAGGTGGGAGTTAGAATTTTTAACTCGTTTAGATCAATCACTTCTTCGTAATGAGATGCCGATGATTGCAAGCAGAAAAAAAGGAACGAGAAAATAAGAGATAACATCAAGAAGTTTTTCTTCATGACTTAGAGCCTTCAATTGAATCAATTAGCTTTTTGGAAATTTATCATAATCCTTTTTTACTTGTCTCCATAGAAATTCAGCTCTTAGCTTTCGTTTTTCTCGCTTATCCATATCTGCATGAAATTTGCAAATCTTTTCCATATTGACTTTAGGTCCGAAACAAAGATGGATAGCTCCTCCTTTTGTAATACGAAATTCTCCGATTTCTAATTCACTTTCTTCTGGAGGAGGAAGAAGATGGTAAGTGGATAGAGCAAGCGTATAGAAATGGGTTGGAAAAGCCGCTTTTTTAGCCATTAAGTAGAACATTTCTACACTTTGAGGATCGAAAGGAACAACTTCAATTTGACCAGATGTATCTGCCCGATCGCGCCCTCCACTTGGAGCCACATAAATTGCTTGTCCTCCAGTACTTAAGAGTTTGACCATAAGTTCCATGGTTTTCTTATTATGTAACTGTTTTTTTCGTTTATTTTCAGGAGGAACATCGATATATTTTTTAGAATGAATACAGAGAAGATTGCACCCCATACTGAAGGGGATTGCAAGAGGATCTGTTGTCACACGTGTGCCGGCAACAAAAATCAATTTTTCTGCAAAATCAGCAAATTGATCTTTAAGAAGAATGCTAATTGCTTGAGGGTCAGCTTCGATTTGGTGGTTTGCAAAAAGGATGACATTTTCTTTTTTTTTTAGGAGGGTTGTCATCTCTTTAAGATAATTGAGACCATGTGTTGTTGAACGAGAAAGGTCAACAAGAGGAGTTAAAAAGTCGATTCCAAATTTATAATAGTCGATAGGCTTTCGAATAGCTTGGTGGAAAAGTTTGAAAATATAGGGATATTTAAATTGTTTGATCACAAAAGTTAAAAATTGATCAAATAGAGAAAGATAAAATTTAACAGATTGATTATGAGAAATGAGGACTTCATAGTAGCTGTTTAAAAATGTTTTTAAAATTTTGGCATATTTGCTTGGAATTTCTTTTTTTATTGCAAGAGAATAGATTTTTTCTCTTAATTTGCTTAAGTTGAGATCAGGGTTCGAGTTTGTTTCCATTGGCAAGAGAGTAAAATTCAAAGCTGTTTAGATGAAGTTCATCATTTATCTCAACCTCAACCTCTCCTTTCCATTTTTTTATCATCGATTTAAAGAGCTTTTGGTCTTGGGATTGCAAATAGTTTGCCATATCTGGATGGACAATAAGTCGAACCTTGTTTTCTTTGTATTGAACGGCAAGGCGTTTTAGAGCGCGCTCAATTTCGATTGAAATGCTCTCATGATTTTTAATTGTTCCTTTTCCACTGCAATAGGGGCATTGAGTAAAAAGGGTATGGATGAGTGATTCGCGTATTCTTTGGCGCGTCATCTCAACAAGGCCAAATTCACTCATTCGAAGCACGGTACATTTTGCAGAATCTTCTTTCATTGCCTCTTTAAGAGTGTCTAAAACTCTTCTTTGATTGCGTCGAGACCGCAAATCGATGAAGTCACAAACGACAAGCCCCCCAATATTGCAGATTCTAAGATGGCGGGCAGTTTCTTCAGCAGCTTCCATATTGATTCGCACAAGAGTTTCTTCTACATCCATATTGGATTTTGAAGTTTGACTTCTTCCCGAATTCACATCTACGGTATACATCGCCTCTGTTTTTTCAAAAAAGAGATATCCTCCACTTTGAAGCCAAATTTTTCTCCTAAGACATCGATTGATTTCGGTTTCGATCATAAATCTTTCAAACATAGGAAGCTTATCTCGGTAGTACTCAATTTTTAGACTGTATTCGTTTTTATAGGACTTATAAAGATGTTTTGCATATTGAAAGGTTTTATAATCATCAATTAAAATGCGGTTAAATTTTTTATCAACAGCCTTTATAATTGCTTTTTTAATAAGATCTGATTCCCGATAAAGACAAGTTGGTTTACTATGATTTTGAAAATCTTCGACGATTTTTTCCCATGTTTTTAAAAGATCATGGGCTTCTTTTATCAACACTTCAGATTCAACACTGATACTTGCCGTACGGCAAATGAGCCCCATATTTTGAGGCATCTCAAAGGAGCGTATCAATTTTTTGAGATGTTCCCTTTCTGAGCGTTCGACAACTTTTCTAGAAACTCCTCGATGAGGAGTATTTGGCAAAAGGACGAGATAGCGCCCAGCAATGGTAATATTTGAAGTGAGGCGAGCCCCTTTTGATCCAATGGGTTCTTTCACGACTTGGACAAGAACGGGATGCCCAATCTCCATGAATTTGGAAATATCAGCATTTTTGACTTTATCTGTTTTAATCAAGCTGATATCACATTCCCATTCAAATTCCATGTCAAATATTTCTTGAAATTTTTGGGTGTTTTCCACAATATCGCTAATGTGGATAAAACCATTTTCTCCTTCATTGATGTCTATGAAAGCAGATTGAATATTATGTAAGAGATGGGTCACTTGACCTCGATAAATATTCCCGGTAAGTTGACGATTTGATTTTCGGTCATAAATCAAATCTTGCAATTTCCCACACTTTAGAAGAGCGCACCTCTTTTCTTTAGAGCTGACATTGATTAAAATTTCTTTCATCTATATTGCCTAGCTTTGCATTGCTTTTACCTCCAGAGTGTAGCTTAAAATAGAATCTATTTCCAGAAAAAAGCCCTTTCCAAAATCTTAACTAACGCGAGTTGCGGATTCACCAACTTATTTTTTAAATCAGACTCGGCTTCTTGTCACACATAGAATATGCCGTGAATCCCGCGACTCAATGGATAAAA
>JANQJX010000217.1 GCA_028281425.1 Simkania sp. | reverse complement strand
GAGGCAGGAGATGGAAACGTGGTCAACAGATGCGCGCGCCATTTCTTGACCCTACCTGTGAGAATGTGAGGGCGAGATTCCCTCGCATTACTCGACTAGTTCTCTGCTTACTGTAGAAAAATCGGTTTGCTCAAGCTTGCGTGGAAAGTAGAAGATAATAAGGTCTCGAAACGTACAATTATTTTGAATAAATTAGGGGGTGAGTTTTGTTTTGAAGTTTATCGCCAAAAACATACCCAAGGTTTTTATAAGTATGAGCATTGGGATTTTCCTTATTTAGAAAATAGATTGTTTGTTCTTCTGTATAAATAATGAGAAGAAAGAGTTTTTTTGAATTTTTTAATAGTTGGTTAAAACAAAGAGGGTTGTTGATTAAAAAAAAGAGACCGTTTCCTGGAATTTTTGGAAGAGGGAGATTGTTGTTATTTTCTTCTATAAGATCAGAACTTAAAGATAGATTGAGAATCAGCCCACACACCATATTGTTTAAAGAAGAGATTTGAGAAACAAAAAAGCTCTTCTTAAAAAAAGAAAGCCTCTGATCACTTTCTTCTTCAAAAAAAGGGGGGACCCAAAAAGCTTGATCAAATCCAAGGCGGAGTTTTTTTCTTTTGGTAAGATGTGCTGCAATTTCCACAAAATGGGGTTGGAACACCCATTTTTTTATAAGATCTGAAAAACGCCAGCTGTCAAATCCTGCTTTCAAAAGAGGTGTTTCTAAATGGTTTTTATCCCTTTTTGAAACGGAGGAAATTTGAGTTTTAATATGGATGATTAAAGCTTCTCGAAGCTGTGTGAGGGCTTTTTGAGAAAGGAGATCCTCGCATTCCAAAAAATGATTTTGGTAAAAAAAATTGAGATGATCTTTTACAAGTGCTAATTTCATGGAATAAATTTACTTGATGAATATCTGAGACATTGTATCCTAGAGAATGAGAATTAGCCTAGTTTTTTATGAAATCTTTAGAACATCTGCATCAAGAACTTGCTGAGATTCAAGAAAAAATTGACTATAATTTTTTAGATCCAGCTCTTTTGAAACTTGCGTTTGTCCATCGCTCTTATGTTAATGAAAATCGAGAGTCGCTCTTAAAGCACAATGAAAGACTTGAATTTTTAGGAGATGTCGTTTTAGGGCTTATCATCAGCGATTTTCTCTATGTGCGTTATCCGCAAAAAGCTGAGGGAGAGCTTTCTTATTTGCGTTCCCGTCTTGTTGAAGCTGCAAGTTGCTCTTATTACGTTCAAAAAATGAAGCTTGATAAGTATTTACTTCTTGGAAGGGGAGAATCGATGAATAAGGGAAGGGGACGTTATACAATTTTAGCCAATCTTTTCGAAGCTCTTATTGGAGCGATTTATCTAGATGGAAAAATCGATGAAACACGTCATTTTTTCTTCAAACATTTTGAAAAAGACATTTTAAAAATTATCGAAAGCCCTTGCCAAAATTGGAAAGCAATATTGCAAGATCACTGTCAAAAAAAATATCAAAGACCTCCGACTTATGAAGTGGTAAAAGAAGAAGGGCCAGCTCATGAAAAAGTGTTTTTTGTCTCGGTTAAAATCGGTGATATTTTTCTTGGGGAGGGAGTTGGACGATCAAAAAAAGAGGCAGAGCAAGATGGAGCCCAAAAAGCAATTAGAGGATTGGGATTGAAATAGTGATGGTAAAGCAAAAAATAATTTGGATTTGCAAAGAATGTGGGCATCGAGAATTAAAATGGGCAGGCTGTTGTTCTGTTTGTGATCAATGGAATACTTTCATCCAAGAGATCGATGTAGAAATTCAAAAAAAACGATTTGAAGCACAAGACTTAAAAGTTAGTCAACCCACCCTTATTCACGAGGTTGATACGAAAAACTTTAAACGTCTTTTGACCTCCTATTCTGAATGGGATAGGCTAACAGGTGGAGGAGTGGTTTATGGATCGTTAAATTTAATAGGGGGTGAGCCTGGAATTGGAAAATCAACTCTCTTATTACACCTTGCAAAGAATTTTGCAGATCAAGGGCTTATTGTGCTTTATGTTTGTGGCGAAGAGTCGGCGGAACAAACCTCTCTTCGTGCTAGGCGTCTTAGAATTCAAAGTGATAAACTCTATCTTTTGAGTGAGACGGTTTTTGCAACGATTAAAAAACATGTTGAAACGTTGCGTCCTGATGTTTTGATCATCGATTCTATCCAAATTGTCTATAAGTCTGAGCTTCCTTCAATACCTGGGTCGGTCATACAGGTCAAAGAAGTGACGATGGAATGTATGCATTTAGCAAAGGGACTTGGGATTACAACGTTTCTTGTAGGACATGTGACAAAAAGTGGTGAGCTTGCAGGGCCACGTGTTTTAGAACATATTGTGGATACGGTATTTGAATTTGAAGGAGAACGTCAAAGTGGATATCGGTTACTTCGATCTCTTAAAAATCGCTTTGGCCCTACAGATAATGTTGTGTTCTTTCAGATGGAAGAAGAGGGCCTTAAAGAGGTTCTCAATCCCTCGGTGACCTTTTTAGAAGAAAGGGTGAAAAATTCTTCCGGATCGATCATGATACCAACTCTTAAAGGGACTCGTGCTCTTTTAGTTGAAATGCAGGCACTTGTAGCCCCTTCTTCTTATGCCACACCTTCAAGGCGCTCATCTGGACTCGACAATAAGCGTCTTTCTCTTTTGCTTGCTGTTTTAGAAAAAAGAATGGGTTATCGTCTTCATGCACTTGATGTTTTTGTTTCAATTGCTGGAGGAATAAAAATTTCAGAACCTGCAATAGACCTTGGAGTGATTATGGCAATTGCATCTTCTTATCGTAATTATTGTTTATCTCCTGATGTTGTTGTGATTGGAGAAGTTGGCCTTGCAGGAGAAGTACGTTCTGTTTCGCGTATGGAGCTGCGTCTTAAAGAGGCGATTCATATGGGATTTAAGCGTTGTTTTTGCTCTGAAAAAAATTTAAAAGGAATTAAAACGCACTTAAAAAATCGCATTCATCTACAAGGCGTTTCGAAAGTAGAAGATGTGATTTGTCATTTGATTGTAGATTCATGAAAGTTTCTGTTGGGTTAAGAGATTCCAAGTTATCTAAAAAACAGCTTGAAGAAGTCATTCAAGCAATGAAAATTCATCAGATCGATGTGATACTTGAGCCTATTTATTTAAAAACGCTCGGAGATCGTCATTTAGGTGTTTCTCTCCGTTCTTTAGATAAAACTGACTTTTTTACTCGAGATATTGATGAGCTGCAATTGAAAGGTGGGTGTCGCATCAGTCTGCATTCAGCAAAAGATCTCCCTTCTCCTATTCCCAAAAATCTCAAACTGATTGTTTTGACAAAAGGAATAGATCGATCAGATGTTCTTGTTTTTAGAAATAATGAGAGCTTAAAAACTTTAAAAAAGAAGGCTAGGATTGGGTCTTCTTCTAAAAGGCGTGATAAGGTGATTCATTTACTGCGTCCAGATCTTTTATGTGTAGATATAAGAGGGACTGTTGAAAAGCGGCTTGAAATGCTTTTGAATCGAGAAATTGATGCTCTTGTTGTTGCAAAAGCAGCATTGATTCGTCTTCGTCTAACTCATTATCATCATAGGGTTTTACCAGGGAAGCCTGCCCCTTTACAAGGGCAGTTGGCAATTTTAGCAAGAGAAGAAGATGAAATTATGGAGAAGCTTTTTAAGCCTCTTGATAGTCGATCTCGAAAAAAATCTCAAGTCAGTCTTTATTTGGGACTTAATCCCAAAAACTACTCTACAAAAAATCATCTCATCCATTTTCCTATCATTAAAACCATTCCTCGCAATTTTAATGAGGAAGAAATTGCTTTAGCTTTTAGAGATCTTAAAGAATATACCCATCTTATTTTTACAAGTCAGGTAACGGTTTCTCTTTTTTTTGAATGTATGGCTTACTATGGATGGAATAGGAAGCAAATAGAAGGCAAAGAAATTTTAGTGGTGGGAAAACAAACAGCAAAAGCCGTTGAATCGCATGGATTTCAAGTGAGTGCTATTGCAGTAGATGAAAGGCAAGAAGGAATCATCGAGCTTTTAGCTTTAAAAAATTTAAAAGAAGCCTATGTTTTTTATCCCTCTTCTTCTCTTCGGCGTCCAGATCTTGCTTATTTTTTGATGCTTTTACATGTACGTCATCAATGCTGTTTTCTCTATGATACTCAGATGAAAATTCCTAAGGAAAAAGCTAACCTATCTAATATAGATGAGATCATTTTTACGAGTCCTTCAACGGTAGATGCTTTTTTGAATCTCTTTAAAACATTTCCCAAAAATAAAAAAATCATTGCATTTGGGCTAATCACTCAAAAAAGAATTGATAGACTTAGACAGAGAGAATTTCAGGAATAAAGTCTAAGATTCTTTAATTTGATCCAACTGAAATGATCTTTTATACAAGGGTTTCTTTCCCCTTCATTTTGTATGTCTACTCTAGAAAAATCTGCATTAAAAAAATTTTTTTATCTTAATTAAATTTAAGATTAGATAAACTTAGAGTAAAGGTTGTTTACTTTTGCCTTTTTTGTTAGACTTTTTTCCATCTAAGCTAAGAGGAAAATCTAAAAAATGGGATTTTTAAGACTTTTTTCTCGTCATAAACCCAAAATCAAAACCGAATCATCTAAGAAAGATGGCTTTAGTGGTTGGATTAAATGCATAAGCTGTGAAGAGATGGTTCATGCAAATGAACTTCAAAAAAATGATAGCTGCTGTCCTAAATGTGACCATCACTACCGTTTATCTGCAATTCAAAGGGTGGAACTTCTTGCTGATCAAAAAAGTTTTCAAGAACTTTTTTATGAAATCACCTCAGAAGATCCTCTTAAGTTTGTCGATTCAAAACCCTATAAGGAGCGACTTGTTGCAGCAGCTAAAAAAACAGGACGAAATGAAGCGGTATTGACAGGAACTTGCACTCTGAAATCGATTCCAATAGCTTTAGCTGTTCTTGACTTTGGATTTATGGGGGGGTCAATGGGGTCTGTTATGGGTGAAAGGATCACAAGGCTCATCGAACATGCCATTGAAGAAACCCTTCCTCTCATTATCGTTTCATCTTCTGGTGGAGCACGGATGCAAGAATCGATTTTCTCTCTTATGCAAATGGCAAAAACCTCTGCTGCTTTAAGTAAGCTAAGTGCTAGTCGGTTACCCTATTTTTCTGTTCTTGCCAACCCAACAACAGGAGGTGTAAGCGCTTCTTTTGCTTTTCTTGGAGATTTGATTATTGCTGAACCCGATGCCTTGATTGGTTTTGCAGGTCCTCGTGTGGTAGAACAAACCATTGGTCAAAAGCTTCCAGATTCGGCTCAGAGATCAGAATTTTTACTCGAAAAAGGAATGATTGATTGCATTTTTAGGCGTGTTGAACTCAAAGAAAAACTTGCCTTTTTTCTTCAGGTTTTTACCCAAAATGAACAAGAAGTTTTAAGTCATAAAAAAAGAGATTTTGGAGTGACTCATGAAAGAGAAAAATTAGATGATTTAATTGCGCTTTCGAAGGAAGAGCGCAAAAAAAATGCCATTAAAATTAGTTCGAATTGAAAAATGAAAAAGACAAAAACAGTTTTTATCTTATCCAAAAAGAAAATTTGTCTTCCCTCTTATGGATCAGAAGAAGCTGCAGGTGCCGATGTCTATGCTGCCATTGAGGTTCCTATCACCTTGCAACCTCAAGAAATTAAACTCCTTCCAACAGGGCTTCACTTTGAAATTCCCAAAGGGTATGAAATTCAAGTTAGGCCTAGAAGTGGCCTTGCTTTGAAAGAAGGAATCACTGTTCTTAACAGCCCTGGAACTATTGATTCTGATTATCGAGGAGAACTAGGTATTATTTTAATCAACCATGGTAAAGAGTCTTTTGATATCACACCAAAAATGCGTATTGCACAAATTGTTCTTTGCCCTGTTTGTCGTGCTAATTTTGTTTTAAAGGAAGTTCTTGTGGTAACAGAAAGAGGGGAAGGTGGATTTGGCCATACTGGAACGAATTAGTTATTTTTTTAAAAAAGGAGCACCTGTGACCCTCTCCCAATTTTTAGAAGAGGGTGTGATCTCTTTTTTAGAGGCAACCCATCGAGATGAGGCCCTTAAATTCCTCGTTGATGAGCTGAAAAGGGCACACAAAATTGAGGATAGTAAACTTTTTCTAAATGCTCTTTTAAAAAGGGAAAAGATTGTTTCAACGGGCATTGGGATGGGTGTTGCGATTCCTCATGCAAGGATGGAGACATTTGATCATTTTTTTCTTGCAGTGGGCATTCAAAAAGCAAAAAAGGGGATTCAATGGTGTGCTTTAGATGGATCTCTTGTAAAAATTATTTTTATGATTGGAGGTCCTGCAGATAAGCAAACCGAATATCTTCAATTCCTTTCGCGCTTAACCACCGCATTGAAAGATGAAAAACGAAGAATAGAGCTTTTAAAAGCTAAGTCTTCTGAAGAGGTGATCACTCTTTTTCGAGATGTCTAACAATTTTTTTTATCAAAAATAGACCCTCACTTGTATTTCGCGTGCCACCTCTAAAAAATCCACATGCTCTGTTTCGCTCACACATCCAATACATTCTTTTAGGTAAGGTTGCAAACTTATCCATTCGAGAATTTCTTGGCGTTTCTGAAAACACTTGTGCAGCTCTTTTTCCAGGGGTGGCGTAAAATGCGACTTAAAGCTAGTCGAGTAATGCGAGGGAATCTCGCCCTCACATTCTCACAGATCCCCACTTGAATCTCTCGATTCATGGGGCTCCTATGATCTAAGCCGCGGGTTTACAGTTGTGGGTGTCAACAACAATCGAAAATTGACCCACTTTCCCCTGGTTCCAACGGTCGAAAATTGACCCACCCTATCAAAAAAAATTTATCATTCTTCTTCTTGC
>JANQJX010000205.1 GCA_028281425.1 Simkania sp. | reverse complement strand
GGCCATCTTTTCGAGAAAAAAAAAGTGAGGTATGAGTTTATGAGAAACTATGCCAATCGATTTTCTTTGAAAAAGATGGCGAAGCTCATGAGAGTCTCTTGCAGTGGCTACTATGATGATTTAAAAAGAGGTTGCTCTAAAAGAAAAAAGGAGAACATCAAACTCATCAAAGAAATTCGATCGGTCTATGAAGAAAATCGAGGGATATATGGCAGCCCTCGCATTCACGCTGTTTTAAAACAGCGTCATAGGAACAAGAATTCTATTTAATAAAAAGACTTTCGAGAACCGGTCATTTTTTTAAGCGAAGTTATTAAATGCAGAGACCGTGATCCTATTGCGAATTTAGATGAGGTTCATATTCCAATCTAATAAAGGGAATTCGCGACTATTCTAGTTTCATAATAAGTTAACATAGAGTCTATTCTAGAATAGAAAACGGCCGATATATTCGAATCTTGCCGTTTTTTGCGGTTCGAGGGTATGAGGCCTAGGGGGTGTCTGAAAAATATTTTTTTGGGCAAGGTTTGAACCTTTGCTTCCCAAGCTAATTTAAGGAAAGAAAGGGGGGTTTAGAAAAGATGATCAAATTGTGATCGAAGGGGTATTATGGATCCTTCGCATAGGAGCATCTTGGTGGAGAGATTTACCTCCTGAGTAATGAATCAGGCAGAGGTCATCACATTTGTGATGACCTCTGCCTTCTATTACTAGTGTCACTATGTGATGACTAGACGTGTTGTCAAGCACGTGGGGTATTTTGATGCTTTGATGAGCTCCAGCTTAGTATGTGGCAAGTGATGTTTGCAATCTGTAAAAACCCTTTTCAATAAATGATCTTTTCTCCGCAATTTGAGGTTTAAGTTAGGTCACAAACCTGTCCGTTCGAAAAAGGTGGCATGCGCAATGTAAGGTTAAGCGTCAACTTTGATGGGCTTTTTTTCTTCTCTTTTGACGATATAGCCTTGTTTCAATTCGGCTTGATAGACTAGGAAAAGGCCTAAAGAGACGATAAGAGTTGAGAGTAAAATGACAGGAGAAGGTCTTTCTTTGAGTAAAATCCAACTATTTAAAGAGGCAAAAATGGGACTTAAAAGACCTAGAAAAGCAAGAAAAGTCGCTGTAAATTTTTTAAGCAAGTATCCATATATATTATAACAAAAAATATTGGAAATTAAAATCATGACCATAATACCTTGAAGAAAAGGGAGAGTGTTTCCATGAGTGACTGGAATAGGAGACCATGTATCAACAAAAAAAGAGTGAATAAAAGCCAAAGTCCCTCCGAAAAGCATGCTATAGCCATTTGCATAGATAGGAGATAGGGTATGATTTTTAACAATGATACGTAAGAGAATCCAGCCATACACCGAAAAAAGGGCAGCGCCCATAATAGCCAGTTCAGGCCAACTAAAAAAACTAAAAGCATTGAAAAGCTCTTCTGATCCCGTTTGGATCATTAAAACAGGAATAAATCCAGCAAATCCAATCAACATTCCAAAGAGCTTTTGTCTATTGACCTTTTCTTTGAAATGAATATAGGAAAAAATTGCAGCAAAAAAAGGAGAAAGGCTATAGATGAAACAAGTCTTTGCTGCTGAGAGATATTGAAGCCCCCAAAATTCTAAAATATTTGTTAAATAGATGCTAAAAAGGGTAAGAGCCAAAAGGGGTAAAAGTTGCTTTTTCCCAATCTTGAGTGAAGAGGGGTTTTTAAGAGCAAGCCAGATGATTAAAATCAATCCTGCAAAGAACATGCGAAATCCGGTCAAAAAGAGGGGAGGACTGTTTTCTAAGGCCAGCTTTCCAAAGGAAAAAATGCTTGACCAAGCGGCATACATTAAAATGGAAAGAAGAAAAAACATTTAAAAGTTTAATATAAAACTAAAAAGCTTCATTTTATCTCAAAATTATCCTTTTGTCAATCAGATGACTTTAAACAGCTCGCTTAGCCTGTATTTCGCATGCCCTCTCTTTCGAAAAGGGGAACAGACTGTTTCCCGAATGTATCTTAAGAATTCACCTTACGGGACTGCCTTGAAGTGAAAAATTTTTTCAAATTTTGGATAGATAGATTTTTTGTCTATAATTTGCCATCAGTTCGACCATGAAATGCAAGTTATGAATCGAAGCAATGGTAAGAGCACTTAACTCACGTGCTTTGAAGAGGTGATGGAGATAAGCAAGACTAAAGTGGGTACAGCTATAGCAAGAACATCCTTTTTCAATGGGGTTAAAGTTGTTTGCAAAGATTTTACGACTGATTTTAAGAAGACCCTTTTTTGTTAAAAGAGAGCCGTGGCGTGCTGCTTTTGTGGGATAAGAGCTATCAAAAGTATCAATGCCTAAAGGAATGCAAGAAGCAAGAGAAGAAAGATCGGCAATTCCAAGAAGATGAATCGGCAGCTCTTTGGGCAAATGATCAAGGGTAAAATTCAGCATAGAGAGCATCTCTTCTTGATTTTTTCCCATACTTCCTCCAATGGCAAATCCATCGAAAGGAAGAGAGGTTAAAACGTTGCAGCTTTTTTTCCTAAGACTGAGATCTATTCCCCCATGAATCACTCCATATATAGCCTGATTTTTTCGGTTTTTAAGATGGACAGCAAGAGATCTTTTTTCCCACTCATGGGTACGTTCAAGAGAGCGCATTAAAGTATTTGAGCTGGTATGATAAGGGGGAAGTTCATCGAAAGGAATGATGATATCACCGCCGAGTGCTTTTTGAGCTTCAATGGAACTTTCGGGGGTCAGAAGAATTTTTTTTCCATCGCGATAAGAACGGAATACAACTCCCTCATCGCTAATTTTTAAGACTCCTTGATTCTTTTTTTTCTGTCCTCTGCTTTTGAGTTCATCCAAAACTCCCCCATAAGCTAAGCTAAAGATTTGAAAGCCCCCTGAATCAGTGATAATTGGCAATTTGCGGTTGATAAAATTGTGAATCCCCCCCGCCTTTTTAATGATTTCTATCCCGGGTTGAAGAAGAAGGTGGTAGGTATTGCAAAACATCAATTGTAATCCCACCTGTTTAACCATTTCATTATCGATTGCTTTTAAAGTGCCATTTGTCCCAACAGCCACAAACCCGGGAGTGTCAATCCATCCATGAGGTGTATGGATGCGACCGACGCGTGCTTTTGATTTTTTTGATTCAAAGAGAATTTCAAACTTGAAGTCGATCATGAAATAACCGTTTTAAAAAAGCTGTAAAAGGGGCCATACAAAAAATGATTCCCACTTTGATCAAATAGCTTATCAAAATGATATCTCTTAAGGAATGCACGAGATCATAAAGAGCAAGATAGCTAAAGAGAAAAGTATCGACAAATTGAGAAATCAAAGAGGCAGCTGTAAAAGAAAACATGATTTTTTTACCTTTCCATTTTCTTTTAAAGTAGCCATAGAGTTTCACATCGAGAAGCTGAGCGATTAACATCACGATGAAAGAAGATAAAACGATGCGAAAAGAGGGAGATAAAATCATCTGAAAGGGTTTGTGAAATGTGTCGGTAATGCTTGGAAGGTATTTGAGATGAAATCGAGACATGATGACGAAGAAAAAAAGGAAAAAAAAAGTGATCCAAATCGATTGTTTAGCCACTTTTTTCCCATAAAATTCTTGCAACATATTCAAAGAAAGGAGAGCTCCTATTGTATAAACATCGACACACGTGATATGGAGTCTAAAACAAACCATTTGTTTGGTGATAAAGAGATTTGCAATTAACACTTGAAACGCAAAAGAGGTGATAAGGGCTTCTTTTCCTAAGCGAAGAGCTCCTAAGATAAATAGAAGCAGTGCAAAGATATGAAAAAAAAATAAAAATTCATTCATGAGGAAGGAATTTGAACATCAACCTGATTGGGAACATGAAGTGTTGTTGTAGGAAATGCGATCTGAGCCCCATTTTTTTCAATGATTTCTATCGTTTTTAAATAGACATCTTGCTGCACTAAAAGATAATCTGCCCAATTGATCGTCTTGGTAAAACAGTAGATAAGAAAATTAAGAGATGAAGGAGCAAATTCATCAAAACGGACCATCAAGTAAACATTGGTGTCAATTTCAGGATGGTTGCGGATCATTGTTTCCACTTCAGAGACAATATTTGCAAGTCTTGAAGCGTCGTCGTAGCGAACACCGATGCGGGTTTTGATTTGCCGGTTTTTCATACGAGAGGGGTTTTCGACAGAGATATTAGAAAAAACCCCATTTGGAACATAGAGGGGACGTTTGCTAAACGTGCGGATACAAGTGAGCCTCCATCCGATGGTTTCTACAGTTCCTTCGATCTCTCGATCAGGAGAGCGTACCCAATCTCCTACATTGAAAGGGCGGTCGAGATAGATCATCAATCCGCCGAAAAAATTCGCAAGCAAGTCTTTTGCTGCAAGACCTACAACGATACCTCCTGCTCCTCCAAAAGCTAAGACAGCAGAAATATTGATATTGCGTGTTTGTAAAAAGACAAGAAGAGAAGTTAAGATGACGAGAATGCGTGAAATCTGACAAACCGCACGCACGGTGGTTTTATCATAGCTTTTTTTTCTCGTCTTTTTTCGAGAGGAGTAGGTTTTTTCCATATTTGTGATAAAGCGAAGCGCCGTCCACAAAATCAAAAAAATGATCGCAAGTTCACGGAGCCCTTTAAAAAAGGGGGTAAATGTATCATTTTCAAAATGGTATCCTAAAATTTCAGCACTGAAAGTGATTGCTAAAATCCAAATGAGGAAACTCAGGGGTAAAATAAGAGCTTTTAAAAGAGAAGAATCCCAAGCTAAATGGGACCTTTCAATTTTGGGATAGAGTTTTTTATAAATGCGATGGATAGAAAAATGGAAGAAAAGAGCTAAAAGGAGGATAAGAGAAAGGGGAATAGCCCATCCTCTTTGAAAAAAGAGATTTGAAATTTCTTGTGTTGATTCTTCCATACTTTTTTAAAGATATTGTTTTAATTTTCCATTTTCATACAATTCTTTAACAATATCACATCCTCCAACAAATTTTCCCTTGATATAGAGCTGGGGAAGTGTTGGCCAGTTTGAATACTTTTTAATTGCTTGACGCAATAGATCATCTTCTAAGACATTACGAGTTTCATAGGTCGCATTGAGCCCATTTAAAATTTCAACAACACTCTTTGAAAAACCACACATGGGCTCTTCTTTAGAGCCTTTCATGAAAAGAATGATTGGGTGAAATTTGACATCTCGATCGATTTTTTTTAATGTTTCATCTATAAGATTTTTTGCCCACTCTTTAGGGGTGAATGTTTTGAGACTGAGGGCATGCAAATTTTTTTCAAAATGGTTTTGAAAAAGGGGCATGATCATTTGGTGCTGCTGAAGAGGAGATTTGCCTTCAAAAGCATTTGAAACAATGAGAACTTCAAAATGAAGCCCATCTTTTCTTGGATTTTGCACGGCAACATGCTCAATTTTGAGTTCTTTTTTAATAATTTCTTCTATTTCTTTGGAATCCATCACTAAAGTTTACCTCATTTTTGGCGACATTATAAGAAAAGAATATTTAAAAGAGAAGAGATTTATCCCCTATTTTTATACAAGCTTTCAAAGCAGGTTAATTAAAAATAACTGTTTTATCAACATTTAAAAAGACTCTTTGTTCGATTTGATATTCAACGGCGCGAGCAAGCACAAGGCATTCTAGATGTTCTCCTATTTGGATCAACTTTTGAATTTTGTGATCATGGCGCACACGCATGGTTTCTTGATCAATAATGGGGCCTTCATCGAGATGGGATGTAACAAAATGGGCTGTTGCTCCGATCACTTTTACCCCTCGATAATAGGCTTGATGGTAGGGCTTTGCTCCTTTAAAGCTGGGAAGAAAAGAGTGGTGAATATTGATGATTTTTCCTGGAAATTTCTTGCAAAATTGAGGAGATAAAATTTGCATGTAACGTGCAAGAACAATCAGGTCGATGCTTAGCTTAGAGATGAGGTTTAAAAGGCTTTCTTCTTGCTTTTTTTTTGTTTCTTGCGTGAGTGGAAGGTGATAAAAAGGAATCCCATACCAGGAGCACATTTCTTTAAGATCTAAATGATTGGAAACAACAGCTGGAATTTCAATGGGAAGCGTTTGATTAGCATAGCGATGCAAAAGATCATTTAAACAGTGCCCTTTTTTTGAGACCATAAGAAGCACTTTAGGGCGTCTTTCTTTATCATGAAGTTCAAATTGCATTTCAAATTTTCTAGCAATCGGAGAAAAAGCAAGATAGATCTTTTCTTTGGTAAAAGAAGAATCCTCTGATTGGCGAAAATCAATTCTCATAAAAAATTGGGATGTCGAAGGATCACTAAATTGAGAAAGCTCTAAAATAAAAAGGTGATTTTCAGCAAGTACTCTTGAAACAGCTGCAACAATTCCTAAGCAATCTTTGCAAGAAAGGGTTAAAATATACTCTTTAAAAGACATAGAAGCTAGGTTAGCATAAGCATGATTTGGAGGCGAGATCAAAAAATTTAAACTTGAAGATCGGCAAAGTAGGTGAAATGATTAGCCCAACCTTGCTTGACATCCTCCTCTCCGTAAACAAAGAGGATTCCCTAGTGCTTTAACAGCACTTTGGAGAGTTAAGCATGCATCGCTGCTTCCTACTAGTTCCTGCATCATAGAGGTTGCCAACGCATTC
>JANQJX010000131.1 GCA_028281425.1 Simkania sp. | reverse complement strand
TTCCATATGCAATTTGTTTCAAAAAATCTTGCCTCGAATCTCCAACAAATTTTCGAACAAAATTTATTCCAATAAGTCCTCCCATCAAAACAATTTCCTTTGCAATTGCATCGGGCAAATTACGAGAGCAATCCATCACCCTGCGAAAATTAGAATGACTTGCTATAGGAGTCAATTTAAGCTTTTTCTTATGAATATAATCTAAAATTTGTGTTGCAAGCTTATCTGAAGCATGACTCAAATCAATCGCCACTCTTTTCTTTTGAGCTAAAGCTTCTAAAGCAAGTTTTCCTTCTTGCTTCAGTCCAATTTTCGTATGATTTCCTCCTCCAAAACGATTTTCTTCATTCCAAGTTAAACTCATATAAACAAGACTTTCTTTAAAAGCTTCTAACCGCTCTAAAAAAAGGGGAAAAGGTTCATCTTCTTCTAACAATCCCGATCCATTTTCAATGGCTAAAACAAAATGAAGCTTTTTCCGATCTACTTTCTTATCTTTTAAGGAAATGGTTTCACTCGAAAACATCTCTAACATCTTATCATAAAGAGCAAGCTGTCTAAGAAATGCTTGATGAGAGCCTTTTTGAGTTTCGGTAAAAAGGGCAAGTGTTTGAATCAAAACCCCCCCCTTTTTTAGTTGGGGAATCGAACTGCGAGCTGCTTGATCTGTAGGAGAATGCTTACAATCTGCTTCCAAATAAGTAAGCAAATCACAGTGAAGATCAATCACGGGAAGTTGTATTTTAATCACTCAATTTTACTTTTCTTAAAACTTTGCTATCATCTTATCCTAAATACAATCGCATTTTTTTTTAAACCTTTCAAGCTGCATTTAACCCACATTTTTACACCCCGGATTGTGACCTTAATTCACAACCCAACGCTCTAGCCCGTATTTCGTATGCCCTCTCTGGAAAAAGGCTCGCGCGAATGTTTTTCGAAAAGTCAAGAAATTCCCGAGAGCATTTACTGGATGTGTGAGCGAAACAGAGCACGTGAATTTTTTAGAGGTGGCGTAAAATGCGGGTGACGATTGAGACAGTCGCATGTCCCCTAAGCAATCAATAAAAATAACTTTTGTTTCCATAGATTCTCCAAATTATAAAAAAAAATATTTTTGATATACTTTCAAAAAGTCTATCATTGGACTACGGAAAAATTTGAAGTCGCCGATAGATAAATAGGGTCTATTTTTATGTATATCATGTTGTGTGGTATTCCAAATATAGAAGAGCTGTCATAAAAGGAAAGATAGAAACTCGTCTAAAAGAGATTAGAAGAGAGGGTGGTAGCGAATTTAATACCAAACCTCATAGAAATGGAGATCATGCTAGACCATTTCCCCCTTCTTATGTCAATCGATCCACAGTTCGGAATCCACCGTTTATCAAACATCTTAAGCTAAGGGAAAATCTTCCTGCTTGATTAGAAGGGAATTTCGCTTGCCAACGCTTTGGACAAATAGCTATTTTGTTTTCACAAGCAGGCGGAGCGCCCCTAGAAATCATCAAGCACTATGTGAGGAACTAGAAACATGTCTGATAGCTTCATTGATGCCTTTCCCTTAAACATAAGCCGTGCAGAAGAGAAAGCGTTGGAGAAGAAAAAGGCTAAAGCTATGCAGAGATTGAGGTAAACTGATGAAAAAATGTCTCTTTTTTTTCTTAGGTTTTGCTACTAGTTTTTTTTCTATTCTTATCCTTAAAGAGATTGAACCTCCTCCTTCAGCATTTCCCATTCTAAAACGGAAAGGATACAAAGTTGCTTATGACACTCGTTTTAAAATTCCTTTTTGGACTTATGAGCATTTAGAAAAAGCCATGCTTCAAAAAAACTTTGACCGCTCTACTCTAACATTTAAAAAAGACCCTTCTATTTACAAAGCACATCAAAGCACTCTATCAGATTACAGAAAATCGAGTTTTGATCGAGGACATAGTGTGCCTACTAACGACTTAAGCTTTTCTAAGCAAGCCTTAGAAGATTCATTTCTACTCTCAAATATCTACCCCCAACATCCCAAGCTCAATCGAGGCTTATGGGCTAAACTCGAAAAAAATATTCGTTCCCTTCTACAAATATTTGAATGGGTGAATGTGACAACAGGTCCTCTTTTTTTACCTCAAAAAAAATCTGATGGTAAAAACTATATTACTTTTCAGGTGATCGGAAAAAATCAGGTCGCTGTTCCCACGCACTTCTTCAAAGTGATCGAAACACCTAAAAATAAATGGGCCTATGTGATTCCCAATCATAAAGAGATCAGTGAGCCTCTAGAAAAGTACCTCTTTTCCATTAAAGAATTGGAAAAACTTTCCGGAATTTGTTTTACAACCCCGGA
>JANQJX010000178.1 GCA_028281425.1 Simkania sp. | reverse complement strand
AAGCCTTTGAAAGGAAGTATTTGAACTCAATCTCTTTTTTGTGAAAATAGCGTGGGTGGTTTAGAAGAGGAAGATTGCAAATAAAAGATCAGGCAAGATAAGATGAGTACCATTCTTTTAACGGGGCATAGCACAGCTTGGCTAGTGCGTCTGCTTTGGGAGCAGAAGGTCGGGGGTTCAAATCCCTCTGCCCCGATTTTGCAGGTGATGCATCTAAAATTCAGGCTCTTTTGCGTTGATACTCTTCCCATGATATCTCTCTTCTCATGTTTAATGGAGCTCCATGAACAATTAATCTCCCTCCTGCTGCGACAAATCCCTTAACTTTTCTTTTCCCTTGGGAAGAAAGAGAGTCTGATAAAAGAATCAAATCATCTAGTGCATCCCAACTTTCATTGAGATAAGCTTCAGAAATAAGACGAAAATTCCTCTTCTGTTGTTGAAATATTTCAATAAACATTTTCACTTTTTCAACATTTTGAGCATGAATGTTTTGATTGAGGGGAAGAACAAGCCCGATCTTAGCTTCCCCTTTTTTGGGGAAGCAACGCATATGAAAAAGCCCATTTTTCCAAAATAGAGGACCGATCGGGAGGGTTTTTTCACGAGTGATAACCAAAAGATAGGGAAAAAATTCCTTTGATAAAAGATGGACCAAAAGCGCTCTTGGTAAAGCAATTCTATCAAAAAAAGCAAATGATAAAACATCATGAGGTAAGTTGGCAGCTAAAGTATGTAAAAATTCAGATAAAAGGCTGATTTTATAGAAAATCTTTGGCTCGGGAAGAGAAGGGTATTCTTCGATCCATTGATTGAAGCCTTCTTGATACATCTGATTCCATTGCCATGGAAAAATTTTATTTCCTCGATAGAGATTCACCCCAAAAGTCTCTTTTTGGTAAGGGAGATAAAACTTTTTAAGAAAGGTATTGACTGCAACTAAAAAAGAAGGTAAAGCCATGGGATAAGGGGTTTGGATCCAAGGCCTATTCCAGCCAAAATCGAGATCCCAAAAAAGATATTTTTCTTCTTCAATGCTTTTTTTGACCTTTCTTTCTTCTTCTTCCCACTTCAAATCTGAAGTCATTGAACAATCTAAAGCAATTGTGTGAACATTTGTATGTTTAAAATATTGATTTTCTTTTGAATCTGAAATGATCGGATGAAAAGGTCTTCCTTTTCTTGTAAATCCTATCGCATCATCTATGAAAAAATCGCTCATAGGTTTTTGTCATTTAAATAGGTTAAAGAATAAATTTTTCGCTTTTTCGAAAGCCATAATCTTTCAAAATAGGAGTTTCCATAATGATTTCCAAAGGGTTTTTCGATGTCCCACTTTTTAAAGTTTTGTATTTCACCCATCTCTTTTTCAATTTGCTTGATGTATTGAAAAGCATCAGAAACAAGATGAAAAATTTTTCTAGGCTTCATCACTCTCGAAAGTTCTTGAATAAAAGGTTTTTGAATCAATCGATATTTTTCATGTTTTCTCTTAGGCCAAGGATCGGGAAAGTTCACATAAAAAGCATCAATGCAATTTGAAAGTAAATATTTCTTTATAAAAATTTCTGCTCTTCCACAAACAATAAAGAGGTTTTTGATTTGCAAGTTAAAACGTTTAGAATAGATTTTACGTACTCTATTAAACCTCATTTCAATAGTGATCCAATTGATTTGTGGATAAGTCTGAGCCTTTTCAATGGCCCATTCCCCATTTCCACTGCAACATTCGATATAGATAGGATAAGAATTTTTAAAAAGTGTCTTCAAAGAAGGAAAGACAAATGTTTGGCCATCTTGAGCATAGCTTGGAATATAAAATACCCCTTCTTGAATCAAAGGAATTCTTTCTTTTTCTTTAAAATCAAATGGGGCTTTTAAATCTTTTGGTCTCATGACTCTAAAAAGGTTATCTTTTTTTTCCTCAGACTTGACGAAAACAGTCTTTAGAGATTAAATTCTTAAAAGCTCTATTCTATTTGCTACGCCCAGATGGTGGAATTGGTAGACACGCCAGATTTAGGTTCTGGTGCCGCAAGGTGTGGAGGTTCGAGTCCTCTTCTGGGCATCACCATTAAATCTATTCATACTTAACCTTATGGAAAATGAAAAGCAGTTGCATTGAATGCTTTTAAATGTCAATGAAAGTGGAAATACTTGCAATCGCTTACTCAATAGGGATCCGTTTTCTTACCTTCATTGATTTTTCAAACTAAAAAGATAGAACTTCGGTTTAAAATCTCACGCAATGCCTACCCCTCGTTTTGCGTAAGATAAGCTCTTAAGTTTCTTTATAAAAATTGCCTAATTCAAACTTTTTTTTCAAAAAAGAAGGGGAGAATCACCCCCCTTTTTTGCATTTTTATTTCTTCTTAAGAGATTTTATCCTCCACTCTTATTTTGAGCAATTTCAATTTTATCAAGATAAAATTTCTTTTTCCGAAAAGAAAAAAGCAATTTCTTCCTTTGCGGTTTCCACCCCATCAGAGCCATGCACAACATTATTATCTAGAGAGCTTCCAAATCTTCCTCTAATTGATGTCGAATCAGCTTTTTTTGGATCTGTAGTTCCCATCATTTCTCTTACTCGGAAAATAGCATTTTCTCCATACAGTACAAGAGCCAAAACAGGGCCACGAGAAACATAACGGACCAAATCTTCAAAAAAGGGTTTTCCCTTATGGACAGCATAAAATCGGCCAGCAATATCTTGATCGAGTTTAAACATTCTCATCGCGAGAACCTTAAACCCATGCGCTTCGATTTGCTCAATCACTCGCCCCACATTACGGGTTTCAAAAGTATCAGGTTTTAAAAACATAAGGGTTCTTTGCATGTCATGAGACATCAGGATCTCTCTTTTTCTAAAATTAATAAAGATCCATTTTAATCTCAGATCAAAATTTATTCAAGATGAAAAGAGGGTTTCTCTCTAAAAAACCTCGATCATACCCATTTCAATGATTCCCTCGGAGTAGGATCTATTTTTCCCTTTAATCCCCATTTCACGTGCCTTTACGAAAGGGCCTGCGAAATGCAAGTGAGTCATAAGAGTTTAAGATTTTTTGAATCAAAGCGATGTATAGGACTTTTTAGTCACCTTACGTAACTCACCTTACGCAAAAGAGCGTTGAAAGATTTTTTTGAAAGGGGGATTTTTTTTCTGATCAAAGGAAAAAAAATGACTCAAGAAGAACTGCTAGAT
>JANQJX010000043.1 GCA_028281425.1 Simkania sp. | reverse complement strand
CTATGAGTTCTTTTCTCTACTCTTTTTTGATGTTTCTTTTTAGAAGAATTTTATCACTTCGCTATAAGGTTCAAGTGAAAAACTTGAGTGCTGTTAAAAGAGCTTATAAAGATTTGAAAAAAGGGATATTATTTCTTCCTAATCATCCTGCTGAAATCGATCCTTTAATTTTGGGTGCTTTACTGGGAAAAAGTTTTTCTTTTCGCTCTATTGTGATTGAAAACTTTTATTATTTAAAGGGGGCACATTGGCTTATGAAATGGACAAAAGCCTTGCCGGTCCCCAATTTTAGTCTGTCTATGAATGCATGGAAAGTAGGGGAAATTAAACGTTGTTTAAAAAAGGTTCTAGAAGCTCTTAAAAATCAAGAGCGTTTTCTTATTTATCCTTCAGGTCAATTGAAGTCTGATGGTCAAGAAAAGATTGGAGGAAATTCATTTGTTTACCGCCTCCTTCAAGAAAGGCCTGAGGTGATTGTTGTTTTAATTCGTACGACAGGGCTTTGGGGAAGTCTATTTTCACGAGCTCCAACAGGAGAATCCCCTGATTTTTGGAAGGTTTTTTTTCAGGGTTTTAAAATTTTGCTCAAAAATGGAATTTTTTTTACTCCTAGGAGAAAAGTTGTCATTGAATTTGAAATTGCAAAAAAAGAACTTTTCCATTTTGAAAATCGTCTTCAGTTCAATCGGTATCTAGAAAATTGGTATAATCGTTATCAAAGTTCTTCAGGAGAGACTGTAAATTTTGAACCTATTTCTTTGGTTTCCTTTAGCCTTTTTTATCGGGACCTTCCTTACATTGCTTTATCTAGAAAAAGAAAAATGACAAGAGAAAAAGTAGAAGTTTCAAAAGAGGCACGCTCTGCTTTATTCGAAGAATTGTCGAGACTGAGTCATGTTCCAAAAGAAGAGATTCGAGAGTCGATGGAACTTTCTAAAGATCTTGGGCTTGATTCTCTTGACTTAGCAGGGATTCAAGCTTTTTTAGATGAGCATTATGCGATTGAGATCCTTGCGACAGAAAATTTAATACATGTTTCCGATTTGCTTGGCTTCATTGCAAATCAAAAAACCCAAGTGAGTCATAGGGATTTGAATGAAAAAAGTCAGAAATGGCCTCAAGAAAAAAAGGGACCTCCAATTGAACTTCCCAAAGGAGAAAAGATTCAAGAAGTTTTTTTAAGAAGTTGTGATCAAAGAAAAAAAAGGGTCATTTGCAAAGATGAGAAAACCTCTGTTTTTACCTACTTTCGATTGAAGTTATCCGTTTTAATTTTGGCTCGTGCTCTTCGAAAAATAGAGGTTGTTCATATTGGAGTGCTTCTCCCTTCTTCTGTGGGAGTTTATATTGTCGTTTTAGCGATCTTAATGGCGAAAAAAATTCCAGTAGTTTTAAATTGGACAGCAGGAAAAAGGAATTTAAATTTTGCAGGAGAACTTCTTGACCTTAAAATGATTTTAAGTAGCCGTTCTTTTTTAGAGAGAGTGGACCATCTTGATTTAGGATCTTTGACGGATAAAATTGTTTTGCTAGAGGATTTTCGATTGCAAATTTCGATATGGGATAAGATATGGTGTCTCTATCTCAGGAGGAAAAAAACCAAAACCTTGATGAAGTGGTTAGATCTAGAAGAGGTAAAACCTTCAGATGAAGCTGTGATTGTATTTACGAGCGGCACAGAAAATTATCCCAAAGCCGTTCCCCTTTCTCATCATAATCTCCTTTCTAACCAAAGAGCTGCGCTTCAAACGATTAAGATCGATCCAAGCGACATTCTCTATAGTGTTTTACCCCCCTTTCATTCTTTTGGTTTTTCTGTTACGGGGCTTTTCCCTATTTTGAGTGGCATTAGAGTTTTTTTCTCACCCGATCCTACAGATAGTCATAGGATGGCAAAAAATTGTAAAATGCATCAAATCACCCTTCTTTGTTGCGCACCAAGTTTTTATCGTAAT
>JANQJX010000172.1 GCA_028281425.1 Simkania sp. | reverse complement strand
AAGATTTTAGATCGCGTGTAAGAGATAAATTTAGGGCTGTTTCAGCACCTTGTTAAAAGGTATTTCGAATCTTAATGGGTATAGATCAAACCTGAGGTGCGAAAGTTTGAAAAAGAAAAAGATGGAGTTTATACAATATGAAATGAATAAGAAATTTATTTTTGGGATTAAGTCGAATCGATTATTAGCCTTTTCGAAAGAAGACAAGAGAAAAAGAAAGTATCAAAATTTAAAGACATTAGAACTCAAAGATGTTGAACCATTTTTCTTTGAAATGTAAACTCATCATCAGAGCAAATTAAATGGCATTTCAAGAATTAAAAAATTTATAACAATAAGCTGTCTCTTTTGCGTAAGGTGATAAAATAATTTTTAATAAAAAAAATTTATGTTGATTAAAAATGAAATTTCTAATAGAATAAGACCTATTAAAAACAAAAATGATTAATAAAAATGGCAAATTCTATTTTTCTTTCAACAGAGCTTTCAAATTTAAACTTTCAAGCCGATTATGCCCTGCGTTCTTCAAAGGATGAAAATGGACGTACATTTATTGAACTCAAAAAATTTGATTTTAAAAATGCCCTTTTAAACCTTATTTGTCTTGGAAATAATGACCCCCAAACGCTTGGACTGATTGAATATTTCAAAGCATGGTTAAAAATATCCGAGTTTGCTATTCCAACAATCAAAAAAACGATTAAAACAGAACTATGCTCCCTTCAAAAAGAAAATAAGAACAATCCCATCTATCAAAAAAATATTACCTACTTGAACCGCCAAGGTTTTGAAACCTTTTCTAAAACGACGAATTTCATCAATTCTCCAATCTTCCTTTTTAACAATCCCAATTCAATATCTCCAAATCCACCAAATCAACCTTCTACAAACCTCAATTCAATATCTCCAAATCCACCAAATCAATCTTCTACAAACCCCAATTCAATATCTCCACCAAATCCACCAAATCAACCTTCTACAAACCTCAATTCAATATCTCCAAATCCACCAAATCACCCTTCTACAAACCCCAATTCAATATCTCCAAATCCACCAAATCACCCTTCTACAAACCTCAATTCCTCTACTTGGAATGCTCTTTCATTTCAACAGAAATTGGATTTAATAAAGAAAAATCCAAACTTTCAACACCTTCCCATGAGATTTCCTAAAAGCTTTGAAGAGTTTAATACCCTTAATCTTGAAATGCTTAATTTCTATGAGACACATTTCTATCCCGAAACCCTCTGGATTGATTCTCCTAATGATGCTAATACTTATACAATTCCACAACTCAAATGGCTTTCTTGGTATTTCCATAAACTCCCCGCACAATGGAAAGAACTTTCTTTAAAAACTCAAATCAATCTCTCATCTAAACAAGATATCTTCCCTCCCCTGACATATAGTACCAATCCCATTGAAATCAAAAATCTTTCTAAAGAAGAAGCAAAATTTTTGCATCAAACATTTGATCCCCAAAAACTTCTAGCCATAAAATCCTTTAGCTTGTATGAGCTTTTTAATTCCAAATCCCCTAACCATTTCCAAAAGCCCAAACTCTTTGAAATAACTCCATCTCAACGTAAAAGGCTTTTCCTTGCATATATCACTCTCTTTGATAAGTACCAACTTTCTCCCTTGACTGATCTTCCGAAACTCTTCAAAAAACTCAGACCCATTCCTGATAAAACTCACATTCAAACGTTAACTCAAAAACAGCTTGAAGGATATTGCTCTTATTTTAATCATAATCAAGGGCACTGGCATTCACTTCCCCTTGATGTTAAATTTGCATTCATAAGCTCCCTTTCCCCTAGCTCTCTATCGAAATTTCCTAACCCTTTATCAAAAAAGACACCCTTAACAGGACTTAAAGAACTTATAAATGACAATCGTGTTGAAGCAATTCAATATCTTTTTGATCACAAATTCTTCGAAATAACAAATTGGTTTCAAATTGATTTAAAAACACAAAAAAAATTAAAGAACATTTTTCAAAATCCCCTTAACGTCATTCATCAGCTTCCACTTCACCCAACCTTACCAACTGCTGTTTCTAACATGGACCAAGAGCTCATTTCCATCTATTACCATCTCTTTTGCCAAGACTCTCCTCTTATCTTTCAAGATCCCAACATCTTAACGGCTTTTGCAGATCGATTTATTCAAGACAAGCTTGATTTAAAATCAACTCTATTTGAAAAGAGCACTCAAAGTGCAGCATTTGATCTTTGGCTCCAAATTGTCTTTGCAAAAAGAAAAGATCTTTGGGATCTTCTCTCCTTTGAAAGCCAATTCAAGATTAAAACCCAAAGACCCATGAATGGTTTTTATCCAATTCCGCATCCTTATAAATCGCCATCCCCTATAGCAACGATGACTCAAAAACATATCTTTTTATTCCATCAGCAATATAAAAATGAATCTCTGGAAGACCTAAACAACAGTAGTTGGTGGACACTCACTCCGAAGCAACAAAAAACCTTTAACGCCCACTTTAAAAAACTTCCACTCATTCCCAAAAAATTCCTTACCTATTCAGATCTCCTTCAAAACGGATACAATTTCATCTCAGAAAATGGTCAAGTAACAAGTTTCCATCGCTTATATTGGGATCATTTTAATCTAAAATTCAATGGAAAAAAGGGAGAGATTTTAAGTTCTTCTGACCAAAAGAACTGGAAAATGATTACCCTTTACGTAAGCTTAAAAGCTGGCTCATTTAAAATCTCTTCCATTCAAAGTAAATGGTGGGAACTTACATTAGACGAGCAAAAAAAATACAATGAAGATTTTAAGAAACTCCAATTCAAACCTCTTCCTACTCATCTAGATTTGATAAATAAAAAGTGGACATTTAATGATCCCGGTTGGGAACTTATCCATGCTTTTCTTCTTCAAGAAAAAAAGCATATTCGGAGCCTTTTATCCTTACCCTATGAAGAGAAACAACAAATGCTTCAATTTCTTAATTCAAACTCCGACCGCGAATCTTTATTACCCTCCCCTAGTTTGCAAAAAAATTTAAACAGAGTCAAACAACTCATAGCAAACAACAATCTAAATGCAATTAAATATCTTTATACTAAAAATTTCTTCCAAAGAAAAAATTGGGTTCAAATAGACTTAGACACACAACAAGATTTAATGGAAATGTTTACCGAACTTAAGATCCCTCATCATTCTTCTTCATTTCAACCAAGTTCAGCAAACGATGTTAATCAAATGACCAAAGGCTCCATTTTCTTTTATTATGAAAATTTCAATCCTGATGCCTTTAAGGGAGAGAATCTTTTCTTTAACCCTTGGAGCAATAGCAATAATAATGACAATTCAGAAAACCAACTAAAGGCAGATATTTCAATACTAGAGGCTTTCGTAGATCAATTTCAGAAATACTCTTTAGATTTGACAAAAACTCTAAAACCCCTTGCTACTTCTCATAAACAGATTCTTTGGAACAAAATTGTCTGTGCAAAAGACAAAAAGATTTGGAATACCCTTTCCCGCAAAAATCAAGAAAAACTTATATCTTGTCCCCCTCATTATCCAATCCTTCATCCTTACCACATGAAGACACCTACCTGGTATCAACGACTTTTTCCCCAATCTTTTAACAGGAAAGTGGTTACCATTGAAGAAGACATGAATGATGAACACATTTCTTCACAACATAATAACTTTAAAAAAGATCTTAACCTCTGGTGGCAGCTATCATTTAACGAGCAAAAAGCTTATAACAAACGCTTTGAAAACTTAAGGGGCCTTTCCCCTCAAAGATTCCTTACCTACTTAGATACCATCAACAACCCAAACAATTCTGTCATATTTCAAAATGGACAAGTCAATCAGCTCTTTTGGAATCTTTTGAAAACTAAGCATGTAGAGGTTTTGAACTCCTTAAGCAAATCTGAAAAAGCAGTTTTGGAAAACAGTTATTTTCACCTTGAGATCTATGTAACACTACATTTAAACCCACAGTCAATCACTAGCTTGAATAATCCATGGTGGGGAAAGTACTCTTTAAAAGAACAACAAAAGCTGAATGCAGAATTTGCTAAGATAAATTTAAAATCTTTGCCAACCCATTCAGATCTGATCCAAAACCATTTGACTTCCCGCACAACACCCTGGCTTATTAAATATGCAAGAATACTTCGTAACAATAAGTTTGAAATTTGGAATTCTTTGGAACATCTAGACCAAAAAAAGATGCTTAAAATCTTCAAAGAGAAGAATTTTAAGCATCTTAATGCGTTCAAAATCACACGCACGAAACCTTTGAGTGAATGGTTAAAGCATCCTTTGAGTTGAAAAATAGGGGCCAATATTGCTCTTTTCGGTTTCAAGGTTTAAAATAGCGGTCGATTCCCTCTGCAATAGAACGGGCGATTTGGCGTAAGTATTTAGGGTCTTGCAGCTGTTTTCTCTCTCTAGGATTGGTAATGAACCCCCCTTCAATAAGAATAGAGGGCATGTTCGCTTCTCGAATGACATGAAAATTGCCTTTTCTAACTCCCCGTGATACCCCTTTAGTACGTTTAATCAGATGCTTTAAAACACTTTCCGCAAGTTTCTTAGAAGCCTTTGCTCTCCATACTGCTCCTTTATCATAATAATAGATTTCAATTCCTTTCGGTTTAGGACTTGTATGGGCATTATAATGAAGACTTACGAAAAGACGACTTTTAGTTTTATTGGCAATAGAAATACGTTTCTTTAAAGGGATAAAAGTATCACGACTACGCGTTAAAATGACACGATATCCCTTTCGTGTAAGATAGTGTTTGACTAAAGAGGCGGTTTTTAAGGCTAATTTTTTTTCTTCAACATTGGCCCTTTTGGCTCCAATATCAAATCCTCCATGACCTGGATCAAGAACCACAAGAGGAGCAAAAATTTTCTTATGGGATTGTTTGGAACTCAGAGAAAGAGTTTCAGAGCTCCCTTTGACTTTTTCTACTTGAGAACAAGAGGTGAAAAATGGGGTAATTAAACAGACAAGAAAAAAAGCAACTCTAAAAAACATGAAAACCTATTCTCATGATTTTAGAAGAAAAAGATAAAGAATCATACAAAGGTGAGCTTTTGCAAAAAGTCCTTCTATACAGTTGGCATTATTCATCTGAATTTCGGGTTTTTTTGGCTGTTTCTTTTTGACTGTTTTCAATCGAAAAGGGCACTAATAAAAACCTAAAACTTAAGCTATTATCACATTCTCTTACCCGATGATCAAGTTTTTTCTCTTCAGCAGATTTCTTTCTCATCTCTCATCCCAAAAAGGCACAGTGTTTCCCAAGATGGGTGAGAAAGAGGTTAAGCCTTTCATGTTATCTCTCCAAATGATGCACAAATATCTCTAGCAACTAAAGCATCTTGAAAAGGGTAAAGCATCCCCCCTATTTTTTGAAATTTTTCGTGTCCTCGACCTGCAATTAAGACAATATCTCCTTTTTGAGCTAAAGAAAGGGCTTTTGCAATTGCCTTTTTTCGGTCCACTTCAACAATGACATTCCTTCGATCTAAGATTCCTTCCATCACCTCTTCACAAATAAAAAAAGGATCTTCACTGCGAGGGTTATCAGAAGTTAAAATGAGGGTGTCTGAGTAGGTCTTTGCGACTTTTCCCATCTTAGGACGTTTTTCTCGATCTCGATTTCCTCCACATCCAAATAAAGTAATCAGCTTTCTTTTTTTGATTTCCTGCAGCGTTTCTAATACCCTTTTAAGCCCTTCTTCGGTATGGGCAAAATCGACAAATAAATGGATCCCTCTCTGATTTTCAATAGGCTCTAAGCGGCCTAAAACCCCAGGGAATGTTTTTAATTTTCTTTTGATCTCATCGAGTGTCATCCCCCGAATAGATGCAAGTGCAATCGATGCTAATACATTGAAAACATTAAATATTCCAATGAGTTTGGTTGTGATGACAGTTTTTTTTTTCTGAGCTTTAAGCATGAACGTTGTCCCTTCTAAAGAAGAAGAGATCTCATCTGCTTGAAAATCGGCATCATGTGTCACCCCATAAGTGACCACTTGCGCTTTTTTGATCTTTTCCCTCAAAGAAGAAAAAAGGGGATCATCGCGATTTAAAATGGCAATTTTTCCCTTTTCATCGATCATAGAAAAGAGTTTTTGTTTTGATCGAAAGTAAGATTCCATCGTCTTATGATAATCGAGATGATCTTGAGAAAAGTTAGTAAAAAGAGCGATATTAAACTGCACTTCTCCTACTCTATTCTGGTCAAGAGCATGAGAACTGACTTCCAAAATCACATTTAAGCAGCCACGATCGGCCATCTCGCGTAAATGTTTTTGAAGAGTGACGGCGTTAGGTGTTGTGAGAGAAGAAGGAAAACAGGCAAAACCCATGCGCATCTCTATGGTTCCTATCAAGCCACAAAGTTGGTTCTTTGAATGGAGTAAGTGATAGGTTAAATAAGCCGTTGTTGTCTTCCCATTTGTTCCGGTGATTCCTATCATAAAAAGAGAGTTAGAAGGGTGATTAAAATAGCGGTTGGCAAGAAGAGGTTCAATGCTTTCGGGATTGGAGTGAATGACTTGTACAATTCCTTTTAAAAAGGGGTTATAAAGATCGGATAAAACCGCAATGGCTCCTCCTTTTTTTGCTTCTTCGATATAGAGATTCCCATCAAATTTTTTGCCCTTTCTTGCAATGAAAAGGC
>JANQJX010000153.1 GCA_028281425.1 Simkania sp. | reverse complement strand
TCTCCTGTGGATTTGTTGATGCCTTTCATTATTGATGATTCTTTTTCTTTTTGGAACCTGGCTTCCGGTTACGCTTACCTTTCTTCAGTTTATTTTCATTGACAAAATGAAATTATTTAATTATCGTTTATTTTTTTTAAATTTTTCTTCCAGTTAAAATGAATCCTTCTTTTTCTCATCATGCCCTCTTGGGCTAAGTATCTTTTTTTATCACCAAATAAATATCTTTATTAATTTTTATTCATCACAGTTTAATTAAAGGAGACTGTTATATGAATCGACAAATTCCTTTTTCCCGCATTTTAAGTGGAACATTTTTAATTGCAGGAACAATGATCGGTGCTGGGATGCTTGGCATTCCTCTTGTGACAGCAGCAGCAGGTTTTTGGCCTGGGTGTTTAATCACTTGTTTGGTTTGGTTTTTTATGTTTGCAACAGGGGTTATCTTCTTAGAAGTTACCTGTTGGCTTCCCGATGGTCACCATGTGTTATCGATATCGAGCCATTTTTTGGGAAAATGGGGAAAGTTCGTTTCAGGAACGATGTTTATTTTTCTCTACTATTGCTTAATGATTGCTTATTTTGTGGTTGGAGCTCCCTTGTTAGGAGAGATCTTTGGAGGGTTTATCAGTGGATGGAAATCTTTTGTACTTTTTGGGTCTATTTTTGGTTCTATTGTTGCTTTTGGACCAAAATCGATTGATCGTGTCAATATTTTGATGAGCATCGCAATGGTTGGAGCTTGGCTTTTATTGATTGGAATAGGATCTTCAGATGTCGAAGTCGAAAGGATTCATTTGACCCATTTTCCTTCGATGTTTTTAGCCATGCCTGTTCTTTTTAGTGCGTTTGGGTTTCACAATGTGATTCCTTCTCTTTGCACTTATTTGAAGCGAGATCGAAAAGCTCTTAGGCTATCTATTTTTTTGGGGTCTCTTCTTCCTCTTTTTATCTATTTAATTTGGCAGTGGCTTATCATTGGAGCTATTCCTAAAGAAGCAATTGCTATGGCTTTTGAAGACAAAATTTCTGTGATAACCCTGTTTCAAACAGGTACAGGGAAAAAAGCTTTTGTAGTGATTGGACAGTTTTTTACTTTTTTTGCGATCATTACGTCGGTTTTAGGAGTTGCTTTTTCCATGGTTGATTTTTTAGGTGATGGACTTCATATTTCTGAAAGAAGAGGAGTCAAACGTCTCATGCTTACTTTAATGACTTTTTTACCTCCTTTTATTTTTTCTCTTTTAAATCCTTATGTCTTTACATTAGCTCTTGGAATGGCAGGAGGCTTTGGAGAGGCTTTTTTAAATGGGCTTTTGCCTATTACATTGATATGGATTGGGAAATATCATTTAAAATATAAAAGTGATCTTATTTTTTTGGGAAATCGATATTTTCTTGCTCTTTTAATTATGATCTCTTTTTTTGTGATAGGGATAGAAATTTTTGAGCTTATTTAAAAAATTTCAACTCAAAAACAATCTCAGGACTTCCTTGAAGTGTGTCCTATTTTTCATCTCATTTTATTTATTAAAAAGATTCTCCAGATGTGATTAAGATAAACATTTTGATAAAAAATAATTTTGATTTTTTGTTTTGCTTTGTTTTATGTTAATCAATTAAAATAAGAAAAAGCAACCAGGTTTTTCGGTATGATATGAAAAAATGGGTAAAAATTATTTTATTAGCGGTTCCTTTTTGGACAGCACCCCTTATTTGTGACACACAAAAAGAGGTAAGAGGACATGAGCTCTCCCTTTTTGTTGAAGATGTTTTTAATGTATTAAGAGATGTTAAAAATCAAAAATATCTTGAGGTATATGGACACTCTAAAGACCCCCTTATCCAAAACCTTGCCGAACAATTTATCGATATTTTTGAGAAAAAAGAGAAGAATCAAAATTTTGAAAAACCTATTTGTGCTCTTGGCCGACTCATTAAATGTTGTATGGATAAAGATTATCAAATGCCTTATATTTTGGATATCGAAGAGCTTGGCAAAAAAATAGAAAAAAAATTTTCTTATACTCTTGATCAAGATATTAATTATCATAAACTGATGATTGAATCTTTAGCTGATGAAAGATGGGATGTTGCTCTCTACGCTTACTTAAAAATTGCTGAAGAGCGCTTTGTGAGGGAGTTATAGATGCAAAATCATAAAAAGCGTTGAGAAAACACACCCCTACCAGGTTGCTGTTGCTGGTATGAAATCGGTGGTTTCTGGGATTCAAGGAAATTGCATAAGTGTGACAACATGATTTCGAAAAGGACATGTTGTGATGAAGATAGCTCCTCTTTCTAAATACCATCGAGCACTAGAGAGATTGGAAGTGTAGAAAAAAAGCATTTTATAATCTAGACGCCTTGCAATTAAGAGGATTGTTTTTGCGAGAAGCTCTCCCAAGCCTTGGTTTCTTTCTTCTTTGATCACATAAAAGCTTCCTCCCCAAGGAGAAAAGGTGTTTGCAAATTTTATCAAAAATAGAGCGCAAAACCTCTTCCTTCAGGTGGAGGATCTAGAGCTCTCAGGCGCCTTTTTGCTGCTGCTTAATGGACTCCACGCAAAGCA
>JANQJX010000126.1 GCA_028281425.1 Simkania sp. | reverse complement strand
CCTTGAACTGAAAAATTGTTCGGATCGATTGAGATTTTTTTCGAAAATTGTGAAAGGTGCAAATTCACATACTCTTGAGAGCAAAAGGAGATGCGACTTTCTCAAGCCTAAGGAGAAAAGATCCTCTAGACGATAATTCTCCAGTTCAAGGCAGGCCCCTACAAGTCGATGGTGCGAATGGGTCGCAACCTGGGGTAATATTTGGGGGAGGGAGAGATAGCTGTAGGGTTGAATATGGCATCTAAACTTTACAAATCATCCCAGTTTCAATCATTAAACTCATAAATTCTTGCTTATTTTTTTTACTTCAAATAATAATTAAAATTAGTATAAATTTTGAACAAATGACTATGATTGTTTTTAAGTCATAACATAATAAAATAACATCCTACTAGGATCCTGCTATGGATTTACCTTTTCAATTTAAAATAAATCACTCAGCAAATCTATCTCACACATTTTTCCAGGAAGAACCTCAAAAATTTTTATTTTCTTGTACTGAACTCCCTTCTTTTGATCAAATAAAACCGTCCTATTTTCTTCATACTTTTCATTGTCTTTTAGAAAAAATCGAGCCTAAACTTAAAGAAATTGAATCTCAATCTTCTCCTTCTTTTGAAAACACTTTGCTTCCTTTAGAAATCATTGAACAAGAAATTTACCATATCATTGCGCCTATGGAACATCTCAGAATGGTGAAAGACTCTTACGAAATGAGACAAGTATGGGCTCAACTCAGTCCTCTTTTAACTGCACTTTCTTTGCGTATTCATCAAAGCCTACCTCTTTTTAAGGCGTATCATTTTATTCAGGAAAGTGAAGAATATACTCGATTCTCTCCTTTGCAAAAGCGCATTTTAAAACACCGTCTTTTAGAAGCAAAATTAAGTGGTGCTGATTTAGACGAAGAGAAAAAAGAAGCATTGAGTGCCTTGATCTCCAAACTCAATATATTGCAAGCTTCTTACAATGCAAACATCTTAGATGCTATCAAAGATTTTTCTTTTATTGTGACAGAAGAAAACTTTGCTCATCAGATTCCAGAAGATGTTTTAAGGATCTCTTCAAAAATTTACAATTTGACAAAAAGTGAAAAAAGCCCTCTTTCAACCCCTTCTAAAGGCCCTTGGAAACTCATCTTAGATCCTGTCATTTATCGAGGGGTTTTGTGCTTTTGTTCAAATCGAGAGATTCGAAAAAAACTCTATCAAGCCCATATTCTCAAAGCGTCGTTTGGAATTTTTGATAATTCTAATAATCTTTTTCATCAATTAAAGTTGAGGAAAGAAATCGCTACAATCCTTGGATTTCGCTCTTATGCAGAACTTAGTCTTTCTAAAAAAATGGCCCCTGATGTCAAAAATGTTAGAAAATTTCTCCATGATTTACGCGATGCTTGTTGGGAAACAGGAAAAGAGGATCTCGAAGCGCTTGAAACATTTGCTCAAAAAGAGGGGTTTAACTCTCCCTTAATGCCTTGGGATTTTGCTTTTTTTTCAGAAAAGGTAGCCCAAGAAAAATGGGGCTTATCTTCGAAAGTTTTAAAAGAGTACTTTTCTTTCCAAGGTGTCTTAAAAGGACTTTTTGATCTTTGCCATCTCCTTTTTGATATCACCATCACCCCTGCTCCTTTTAAAGTGTCTACTTGGCATCCTGATGTCACCTACTATCTCGTTGAAGATTCTTCAGGAAAACAAATTGCTTCTTTTTACCTTGATCCTTATTCAAGACCTGAGACAAAAAGGGGAGGTGCTTGGATGGAATCTTGTCGAAACCGCCTGATGATTGAGGATCAAGTTCAATTACCTATTGCTTATATCGTCTGCAATTTTTCTCCCCCAATGGGAAAAAACTCAGTTCAATGTTCTTTTATGGAAGTGAAAACACTCTTCCATGAATTCGGACATGCTTTGCAGCATATGCTGACAAAAGTGAATTATCCAAGTATTTCAGGCATTAACGGCATTGAATGGGATGCAATTGAAATTGTGAGCCAATTTATGGAAAATTGGTGTTACCATAGGCCTACTTTAAAAAAAATTAGTGCCCATTATTTGACAAATGAACCCCTTCCAGATAGCATCATTGATAAGCTTATCGATTCAAGAACGCATCAATCAAGTCTAAGTATGCTCAATCAGCTCAGATATGGTCTTGCAGATCTTGAAATGCATGATCAGTTTGACCCTTCTTGTGCTACATTTCCCTTTAAAATTTGGGATGATATTTGTGCACGCACCTCTCACTTTCCTTGCTTGGAAAAAAATCGCTTTATCTGCTCTTTTTATCACATTTTTGGCAATGATGATTATGCAGCTGGTTATTACAGTTATAAATGGGCAGAAGTGATCAGTATAGATGCTTTTAGTGCTTTTGAAAGGGCTGGGTTTAAAGATGAAGATGCTTTAAAAAAAATCGGGAAGAAGTTCAAAAAAAGTTTTTTAGAACTTGGAGGAAGTCTCCATCCTATAGATGTTTTTAAAATATTTTGTGACCGCTCTCCTTCAATCACGCCTCTTCTAAAGCATTATGGAATTAAAAATAATCCTTAAGATTTGCAAAAAGCATTCGATTTGAGCAGGTTAAGATCTTCTCATGAATCTTTGCATAAGGTTTTCTTCTCCCCCAAATTGCTCCCAATTCGTATCATCGACTGATTTCATAGCTTTTATGGGCCTGCCTTGAACTGGAGAATGATCGTCTAGATGATCTTTTCTCCTTAGGCTTGACATAAGTCGCATCTCCTTTTGCTCTCAAGAGTATGTGAATTTGCCCCTTTCACAATTTTCGAAAAAAATCTCAATCGATCCGAACAATTTTTCAGTTTAAGGCAGGCCCTAAAAGAATTTATGGGATGTGTGAGCGA
>JANQJX010000077.1 GCA_028281425.1 Simkania sp. | reverse complement strand
AAGTAACCGTTCTTTTGCTTTTCTTGTCGAAGGGGTCCTAAGACCCATGTTTAAGAGAGTCCCTAAAACCTTCGTCGCGTCCCCAGCTAGGAGGTCCATTCCCATGACAAACTGGTGTTTATGCCCCTCATTATCAGGAAATTCAAGGATCCGTCCGTGATTTTCGTTTTTAAGATCACGCGTATACCCTGTGATCCACAATGGCGAAGAGATCCATGTCCTCTTAGGAGGAGCCTCTTTTTGTTCTTCTATTAACCAGACTCCTTCTTCATCAATCTCATAACCTTGAGGAATAGTTTCTTGGTTAACTTGAGCGTTAATTTCATTAACATTATTTACAACACTTGCAGTTAATTCTCTCTGTTGCAAATTTGGAGTTATATCTTGTATACTACAGTTCATAAGCTTTATACCTAAAGTGAGGGGGAGCCGGATTTGCGAGTCGAGCTCTCCCGAATTTTACATAGTCCTCTAACGATATTGACATCTTATAAGCATGATTTAGCTGCTCACATAAGAGCGTGACCCTGTCTAGGTGAGAGACATCACGAGTAAGGACAAATTGATGATCGGCCAGTGCCATCTCTTTCATCGTTTCAACAAACTGACGAGCCCACCAGTTACTTTCCTGAAACATTCTTGGCCTCCTGAAGTCGCTTGACCGCTTCCCAGAATTTGTCTTCGTCGACAAGCACTGTTCTGCCTACTTTCAAAAATGCGTCACCGAAGCCATTTTCCGGCGCACCTGCTCTCAGAGCCCAAATAGTGGCATCACTATCTGGCCAAGCTCCATCCTTGCGATTTTTCTCAGCAAGCTTTCTAACTTTGTATTTCTTAGAATTTTCTGAAACGGCAGGTTCTCTTACTTTTTCAGATGATTGCGTCATATTTATCCTCCTTACGGATGGTTAATTTAATATGACGCCATGTTATCTAGTGTGTGTGATTTACAATGTATCAAGGTATGATACAGTTTTAAGTTGTTTAATATCAGAAGTTAACTACAAGATCGTTTTAGTTCGATGCCCTATTGCTTCATGAGGCATTGCAAGCATAGTGCGAAAAGTGACTTTGCCTAGACCGACAGCATGTGAAGACTTTTTTACTGCAGTATTGAATGGCCTGCGCAGGGATGGTAACGACATGGAAAAGATTGTTGGTTTTTGATGCAAGGCGCTTAGGAGCTTAAGATGTTCGTAAATTGTTGCAGAAACTGGAAGCTCTTGTTCGCCAGCTAGAGTTTCCAAACGGACAAAAGGCTCTTTTTTATTAGTATCTAAAGCAGACGTATGTACATCATGGAGCTCTTTTAAAGGATACATTAACCGATGAGAAGCAGAGAAAAAACAGAGCCATACAAAACCAAGAGCTTCAGCAGCTCCATGTAAAGCATTCGGACGAGAATAGAGGCATTGATCAATTAATCCCTTGATTATATCAGCATAAAGTACGATGTCTATAGGATGATCTTCGAGTTCAACTTTTTTGAGAATATGAGTAATTTTTGTTTTTGTGAATTCTCCATTTTTTCTTTCTATAATGTAATCAAGCTTTAATTTCTTTTTGAAAGGAAAAATAGTTTCTATTAAATTCTTGTCGTCAGAATGAGGTACATCTTCTCTTAGATAGTTTAGAAAAGAGAATAATGACTTCTTCCAGTTTAACCGGTTTTCATTATTATAAATAAGTATTGATAGGTGATTCAAATAATTAATTAAACTTAAGTCTCCTGGATGAGGTATCGAGTCCCTCCCTCTAGCGGTCACATATTCAGATTCAGTGCTTTCATGCCATTCGTCGAATACATGATAAGCTGGATCAAGGTAATATTTTGAAGGAGTGTACGATATTGGTAAAATTTTGTACGGGAATTTTGTATTCCCAATCATGTAAGAATATGCCTCTCTTTTGAAGCATGAGAAGTATTCTTTGTCTTTTTCTATGTCAGAGACTAACCTCTGTAAATTTTCCCTTATTTCTTCGGCGCTCATAAATTTTTCTGTGACAATAACTCTGTTTGCATGCGGTTCATCAGATCCGCGACGTGTTTTTGGCTATAATGGGCGTAGCGTCGTGTCCTCGTCGCCGTTTTATGCCCGAGTATTGTCATCAGTTCTCCTTGAGTTGCTCCATTCATAGCAAGGTAGGAGGCAGCTGCATGTCTAAGGTCGTGAAATCTAAAATCTTTGATCTTGGCTGCTTTTAAGGCTTTCTTAAATGCATTATAAATGTCGCCAACTCCACTGCGATTTGTGGCGCTTGAGGGCTTGAAAACAAGACCTAAGTCTATATCGGATGTCTTGCATGAAAGGAGAATATCTTCTACTGCTTTGGTCATTGGGAGAACTCTTCTTTCTCCATTTTTTGTTTTTTCAAGGGTAATTAGCTTATTCTGAAAGTCACAGTTTTCAAAGGTTAAGGTTAGAATTTCTCCTTGACGCATACCGGTTAAAAGAGCGATGGAGACAATATTAGAGAGGTGGTGGTTGGGAGATTGTTTACACGCTTCGAGTAATCGTTTTTTTTCTTCCAGAGACAGAAGTCGATTTCTACCATTTCCTTCTGTGAGGCTTGAGACTTTTCGCATTGGTGTGTCATCGAGCCATCCCCATTCTTTGACAGCTATTGTAAGTGGTCTAGAGAAAGCAGCTAAATAGCGATTGACAGTAGCAGGGTTGCGTGGAGTATTTCTATGGGTTTTTTCAGCAAGGAGAGCATCTCTTGCTTCAGCGATGATTGCAGGAGTTAAATCGGAGAGTAGTAAATGGCCCAAGCGTTCTTTCCACCAAGATAGATAGGCTGTTTGCCTGACCACTCTGTGAGGATATTGAGTTAGCCATTGCGTGCAAAATCGTTCGATTAAATCCTTAACAGTATGCTTTTTGGCTTCAGCAGTTCGAAAGTGTCTGCCATCTCGGATCGAAGATTCTGTGTCCTGAATCCATTTTTTAGCGAGTGTTTTAGTTCTAAAGGATGCGCGTTGGATTGGATATCCTTTGAGCCTGACTTCTGCGTGATAGGTTGTGGTTCCATCTTCTTTGTCGTAAGTTCGAATTGTGCCCATGATACTCCTTATTTCAGAAAAGAGGTCATCATAGGAGAAAGAGGATTAAACAACAACAAAGAGATCTGCATTCTCATCGCTTATTATTTTAATCCTTTGCATGCCAATTCTTTAAGAAGACAACTTGCTGTGTTTACGCACTATTTCCACATTTTAAGAAGAATTTGTCACAGATGTCACATGAGGAAAATTCTAAAATGAAACATGGGTTTCCCTGGAAGTTACAGATGTCACAGGTGTCACAGAACAAATAGGGGATTTATGCAAAGTGTTAGGTAGTTTTGATCTGGTTTCATTCAGTCTAGTGCGTAAATAGTGCGTAATTGAGGTTTGCGCGGCGGAATTTTTCGGCGTGAATTTGCTGGTGTATATCACTAAAAACAAAAGGCTTCAATCGTGAAACTGAAGCCTTAATTTGAATTGGAGGTGGAGAGAATCGAACTCTCGTCCCTAGTAAACTCCATAAAAATGCCTACATGCTTAGTGCCTTAAAAATTTGCAATTGACCTTGCTGTAAGGCACCCCACGAAAGGCCAATGCACTTCTTTTTAAATCTCGGGCATTGGCTCTTAAGAAGCCAAAGAGGATCAATGCCCACACCTAGTTAAATTACGATAGATCCTAAAACCCTAGGTCCAACCTTAGGTTATCGGCTACTTTATAGACGGATTAGGTCTTAAGCAGCTTCTAAATAATCTTGGTTGTCGATTATTTGTTCTCGGCTTTTTAAAGAGGCCAGCCGAAACCTCTGCATGCCACTTTTACTTCATTTCTAAGTCGAAACCAGTACACCCCCAAGATAGATTTTATCAAAAAAAGCCTTTTTTATGTCATTTTATTTAGCGATTAGTGCCTTAACCCAAATGATAAACTTGGGTTAAGACTAGCGTCTCTTATTTGATAGCCATTTTAGCTTGAGAGCGTCCATTCTGACAAGGAGATTTCTAAAGATGTAAGCGACTTCGATTTTTTTCTTTATAGAAAAGAAGTGGAAGATGTAATATTTTTTCCCTAAAAGCATTGCTTCTTTTTTACTTTACCATTTTTGTAAAATGGTCAAAGATTTGATGGGTGAATTCAAGTGGAAAGAAAAAAATTTAAATCATGTTTAAGATCTTAAAGGAAAATTTCCCCGATCGAGAAAAACGTTTGCTCAGATTTTGGAAGAAATACCATATTTTCAAAGCTTCTCTTGAGAAACGTTCTAAAAATCCTCTTTTTTCATTTTATGATGGACCTCCTTTTGCAACAGGTCTTCCCCATTATGGTCACTTATTAGCCGGAACGATTAAAGATACGATTGTTCGCTATAAGACGATGAAAGGGTTTTATGTGCCACGTCGCTTTGGTTGGGATTGTCATGGACTTCCTGTTGAAAATGAGATTGAAAAAGCGAGAGAACTCTCAGGAGCTTCATCGATCGAACAATTTGGGATTGATCTTTTTAATGAAGAGTGTCGGAGTATTGTTCTTCGTTATACAAAAGAGTGGGAAGAAATCGTCAATCGCATGGGGCGGTGGATTGACTTTGAAAATGCTTATCGGACGATGGATCCCTCTTTTATGGAATCGGTTTGGTGGGTGTTTTCTAAGTTATGGGAAAAAAGGCTGATCTATGAAGGTTTTAAAGTGATGCCTTTTTCTGCAAAGCTTGGCACTCCTCTTTCCAATTTTGAAGCAAATCTCAACTACCGTGATGTTGATGATCCCTCAATTCTTCTTCTTTTTCCCTTAATTGATGAAGAGAAAACATCGCTTCTTGCTTGGACGACAACTCCTTGGACGCTTCCCTCAAATTTAGCTCTTTGTGTCAATGCAAACCTCACTTATGTCAAGATCTATGATAAAAAGAAAGGGGTCTTCTATATCTTGTCAAAAGGGCGTTTAAAGATCTATTTTAAAGATCCCGAAACTTATGATGTCATTGAGACTTTTAAAGGAGATAGGTTAAAAAATAGACGTTATAAGCCTCTTTTTGATTTTTTTGTTCAAGGGGCGAGTGAAAAAGCCTTTACTGTCCTTGAAGATTCTTTTGTGGAAGAAGAAGATGGAACAGGCATTGTGCATATGGCACCTGCTTTTGGAGAAGCAGATTTTTTTGTTTGTACAAGAGAGGGAATTGAGCTTGTTTGCCCAGTCGATCAGAATGGGAAGTTTACAAAAGAAATCCCCGATTATGCAGGAAAGTTTGTAAAAGATGCCGATCGAGAAATTATCCGCCGCTTAAAAGCAGAAAAACGTCTTTTTCATGAGTCTCGTATTCGCCACCGCTATCCTTTTTGTTGGCGCTCAGATACACCTTTGATTTATAAAGCGGTATGCACATGGTTTGTTTCAGTAGAAACAATTAAAGAAGAGCTGATTAAAGCCAATCAAAAAATTCATTGGGTTCCTGGGCATATTAAAGAAGGACGTTTTGGAAAATGGATTGAAAATGCTAGAGATTGGGCGATTAGTCGTAATCGCTACTGGGGAACCCCTATCCCCATTTGGCGCACTAGTGAAGGAGAGATTAAGGTGGTTTCAAGAATCTCTGAGCTTGAAAAACTCACTCAAAGCAACATTACCGACCTTCACCGTCACCATATCGATCGCCTTACCTTTGAAATAGATGGAAAGGTTTATATGCGTATTCCAGAAGTCTTTGATTGTTGGTTTGAATCGGGATCCATGCCTTATGCACAAAACCATTTTCCTTTTGAAGGAGAAAAAGAGGTCTTAAAAGGATTCCCGGCCGATTTTATTGGCGAAGGACTGGATCAAACAAGGGGATGGTTTTATACACTCAATGTCTTGTCAACAGCCCTTTTTAAACAGCCTGCTTTTAAAAATGTGATTGTGAATGGGATTGTCCTTGCAGAAGATGGGATGAAAATGTCTAAGCGACTTAAAAATTATCCTAAGCCCCAATTGATCATCGATCGATATGGAGCAGATGCTATTCGTCTTTACTTACTTCATAGTCCTTGTGTTCAAGGCAATGATTTGCGCTTTAGTGAAAAAGGGATTCAACTTGTTTTACGTCAATTTCTCATCCCTTTTTGGAATGCTTATGTCTTCTTTGCAACTTATGCCAAGATTTATCGTTGGGAAAAAAAAGTAGATGAAAAGATTCTTTCAAGACATAGTTTGGATCAGTGGGTTCTCTCTTTATTGCAAAAACTCATCTTAGATGTAGAAAAGGGAATGGATGCTTATGTTTTAAGTGATGCTGTTGACCCTTTTGTCACTTTTATCAATCAACTCACCAATTGGTATATCAGAAGATGTCGTGGTCGTTTTTGGGCAGATAAGGAGAGTTTGGATCGAAGAGAAGCTTTTATGACCCTTTATACAGTTCTTATAGAGCTAACAAAAATTGCAGCACCTTTTGTTCCTTTTATTAGTGAAGCTATTTTTAAAGAATTAAGCTCAGAAAATGGAGAAAAAACTTCTGTACATTTAACCGATTTTCCAACTTATAACAAAGCTTTACGTCATCTTATTCTTGAAGAGGAGATGAAAAATGTTCAAATTGCTGTAAGCATGGGACATTCTCTTCGCAAAGAGTGCAAACTCAAGGTGCGTCAGCCTCTTGCGAAAGCTTATCTTGTGACATCCGATCAAAAAGCTCTTAAGCAGCTGCAAAAACAGGCTTTTTTGATTCGAGATGAGCTCAATGTGAAAGAATTGGTTTTTTTAAGTGATGATTCCGATTTTGTCTTGACATCGATCAAGCCTAACTATCGGATTCTTGGAAAACGATTAGGTCCTCTCATGAATCAGGTAAAAGAGATCTGTCAAAATATGAGTTCTCAAAAAGTCGATGCATTTCTTAAAAAAGGATCTATAGAAATCGATATCGAAGGAAAGAAAATCCTATTGCAACTTGAAGATGTTTTAGTAGAGCGTTTTGTAAAAGAAGGAGTGATAGCAGCAACAAAAGATCAAATCACAATTGGTTTAGATACCCTTTTAAATGAAAAGCTTTTGAGTGAGGGGCTTGCCCGTGAGCTGATCAATAAAATCAATACGCAGCGGCGCAATGAAACGTTTGAGGTGACCGATCGTATCCATATTCATATAGAAACGACACAATATGTTAAAACCTGTTTTAACACATATCGACAAATCATTTTGCAAGAAGTTTTAGGGGTTAATGTTTTTTTTGAAAAAACAGAAGGGACAGTATGGGATTTAAATGGAGAAAAAGCGGTGATTTCGATTGAAAAAGTCACACTTCATGAGTAAAGATCCTATCTTATGGTAGGGTCGAATTATTTTCTAAGAAAAGGAGATTTAAATGAGTGTTTCATTAGAGCAATGTATTGAAAAAGGAATTGATTGGGCCGTTATAGGGGGAATTTGGGGATATGGGTTAGGAAAGCCTTTTCCTTCTATTATTCATACTGTATCTAGTAATTTTATTGGGATAACATTTGGGAATTATATGGTGCATCATGCGGCTTGTGCTCAAGGTTTTAGTCATAGAATAAAACGCATGATTGAAGTGGCGGTTAGATTTTTTACAAGCTGTTTGTTATTTAAGGTTTTTCAAAGTCGAGGGTTTACTGATCGTGATATCAAGATCAACGACAAAGCTCAAGAAAGCCTGTTTTGGGCTTGTATCGATTATATATTTGAAGTGACTTATATTGATCCCATGACTGTACCTTATTATGTGTAAACAAAATAACTCGCCTTGCATAAACAAGCTTGCGTTTTCTTGACTCCCCCGGATTGCGACCTATTTTTCCCTTTAGCGCTGCATCAATAGGTGAGATTTTTTTGGAAAATTGTGAAAGGTGCACATTCACTATACCCTTGAGAGCAAAGGGACATGCGACTTATGTCAAGTCTAACCCGTGTTTTTCTAACACCCCTTTCAAAGAGAGAGGCAGGATTGCTTTTGGGATTTGCAGCTTAACCTAAAAGAATTTATTAGATGTATCGGAAAAAAGAGCATGTAGATTTTTTATAGGTGGCGTAAAATGTGGGCTAGCCCACATTTCGCATCTTTCAGATAAAATCTCCTAATTTCCATAGATATAGAATCCTTAAGATGCTGATAATAAGTATGATATGAATATTAAATTG
>JANQJX010000063.1 GCA_028281425.1 Simkania sp. | reverse complement strand
CTTCCCATTTAGGTTTAAAGTTCTTCCAAAAATCATCCATGTGGCAAAATAGTTTGATCAAATACAACTCGTCCATTTTTGAACCTCTTTGTTTTTTTTTCTAAGGCTAAAAGCCTACTCCCAAGGAGGTTCATTTTCAATTGCTTACCTTTAAAAAAATTCCCTTGGTTCATCTGCAATTCGCATTAAATTAAGTTTGAAAGCAAGAGTTTCGTTGCTAGAAAATCTAACTTTAAATAAGATTGCACTTTCTTTGAAGTTAGAACTTGTTTAAAAGCATATGAAAAGAAAAAAATTGTTCTTGAGTTTTACATTAATTGTAACGGTTTTTACGGGCTTGCTTGTTGCCGATACAAAAAAAGATATTCCAGGTCTTGATCAAAAAGATATTGAAGAGTTGCGCAATTGGATAAAAAATAAGCGTCAAGTCACAACGAAAAAAACGGGAGGAGGCTTATCGATTAGTGGCCAAGTGAGAACAGAGCTTCAATCAACAAATGAAAAAAAAAGTGGAATTCAGCAACGAGGGAGTGGAGGAGCGATCAGTGGAACGGCAATGCGTGCTTGGGATGTTCAAGCAAATCTTTTGCTTAATTACCGTGCAGAACGTGCTTGGGCAATGATAAGACTTGTTTTTGATAATAATGCGGGAATTGAAGGGGGAGGAACTCGCGGAATTTCTCTTAGCCGTGCTTTTTTAGGAGGACGTATTGTCAATGCTTCTCTCTACAACATAGATCTTGAAATTGGAAGACGTAGCCTTGGGTATACTTTTGACTCACAAGTTCAATTTGGTGCTCGCATGGATGGACTTTTATTGAAGTATGATCATGCTTTAGAATTTTTTGGGGATCTTTACTTTCACGGAGGCCCTTTTCTTGTGAATGAAACTCTTGATCAGTATGCCTATGTTGGGGAACTTGGTGTTTTGAATATTTTAAAGACAGGACTTTATTCTAAACTTTCTTATATTGATTGGGATACTAAAAATACAGACAATGAATTACGCAATTTAGCTTTTAGGTTTCGCAACCTTCAGCTTGTTCTTGGATATAAATTTATTATGCCCAAAGTGAAAAAAGTCACTACTTTGTATAGTGGAGGCTTGGTAAATACAGCGGCTAAGAGGGAAGAAGTTACCCGTTGGAAAAAGCAAAATTATGCCTGGTATTTTGGATTTTCTATTGGGGAACTCAAAAAAGCATGGGACTATTCTCTCGATGTGAACTACCAATGGGTTCAAGCTCAAGCAGTTCCTGATTTTGATGCGATTGGAACAGGACGTGGGAATGCAGCTGGAATAGGCCTTTACAGCACTAAAAGCTATGGTAAAGGCATCCCAACTACAAATAAAACAGCTGTTGGAGCAGGGAATTTCAAAGGGATTGCTATTGAATTTCAATTTAACCTCACTCCCAATATTACGGTTTATCAAGGATATCGGCAGACAGTCAATTATACTCATTTAATTGGCCCCCCTTTTTCTTACAAACAGTATGAGATAGAGTTCATTTTTTCTTTTTAGGCACGCCTTTTCAAAAGAGGGGGTATGCGAGATGTCGTCAAATTTCCCCTTCGCTAAGGTGGATCTACCTTAGCCCGCATTTTTACGCCAACCCTGGAAAAAGAGCTGCACGAGTGTTTTTAGAAACGCCAAGAAATTCTCGAGAGATAAGATTTGCAACCTTGCCAAGAGAATTTATGGGATGTGTGAGCGAAACAGCGCATGCAGATTTTCTCAGGGGTGGCGTAAAATGTGAGTGAGCTCGGTCTCATCTCATATCTGCACTTATGGGCCTGCCTTGAACTGGAGAATCCTCGTCTAATGTCAAAGTCAAGAAAAAATCCCCAGCAATCGATGAGATAAATTCCCCAGTTTATCGTAAAATTTTTTATCTCTTGTCAACAACAATCGAAAATTGACCCACTTTCCCCTGGTTGCAACGGTCGAAAATTGACCCACCCTATCAAAAAAAATTTATCATTCTTCTTCTTGCGGGGCGTTGTTGATAAGTTTGCAAGCC
>JANQJX010000225.1 GCA_028281425.1 Simkania sp. | reverse complement strand
TTTTTATCCATTGAGTCGCGGGATTCACGGCATATTCTATGTGTGACAAGAAGCCGAGTCTGATTTAAAAAATAAGTTGGTGAATCCGCAACTCGCGTTTATTAACGCGAATTCTGGATTAGATCTCTATGAGAAGAGTTATTTTTTTGCGGCCTTTCCAGGAAAAACTCATTGAAGATAGCGCTTTAGCTATCCTTTTCACCGATTTTTCTGAAAATTTCATCAAAGGGCCTGCCTTGAACTGGAGAATCCTCGTCTAAAGGATCTTTTCTCCTTACATAGTGACACTGGTAATAGAGGGATGCAGCTTTAGCACCAGACTTTGCTAAGCAGTCAATCAAAATCGCTTCTTCTTCCATAATCTTTTTTATGGGTAAAAGAAAAATTGCAAGAAGCGTCACAACCGAATTTGACCTGTAAAGGTGATTGCCTGTTCATCAATGGTTCTTGTTTCAATCGTTAGATTAAAATGTTTTCCATTCGAAAAAGAACATCCAAAAGCAAGGCCAAATTTTTTTCGGTTTTTAATCTTGAATCCAACGCCTCCAGGTAAAAAACCCTTTACAAGCTTATTAATAGAACCAGTGACATTCGAATATCTAACAGAAAAATAGGGAAAAAGCCATTTAACTTCAGCTCCTAGTCCCAATCCTATCTGCCACTCTTGAAAAACCAAATGAGATTTTGAAGTGGGAGCGAAAAATCGTCCATTTTGAGTCATCCACCTAATTTGTGGTTTGGCCTTTTCATATTTAACATCAAGACCCAAAGTGATCTTTTCCCAATTAAAAAGCACCTGCTTTGCTCCTACTCCCCAAATCAATTGGTCACGCGTTTCATATTGGTTTTTCTTACCACCTATAATATTATGAGATCCATTAAAACGGGCAGAACCCAGCTCTCCATAAAAAGAAAAACGATTTAAAAAATCAAAAGTTAAAATCCCTCGATCACTCACATAAGCAAATACATCCATATTGCCACAAACACATGTCACAATTTTTGCTTTTCGGTCTAAAACCCAATTTCTTTGATAATTGACCTTGACGCTTATTGTATCATCTGTTTCAAAAAAAAGACCTTCTACAAGAATTGCAGGAGCTGCGGGATTGCCATTATAGAGGCTTAATAAGGGAAAGCAAGGAAGAAAAAAAGATAGAAAAAAAAACCATTTCATAAAAATTTCTTATAACAAAGAAACAATATAAAATTCCAACTAGCCCCTATTTCCTATGGAAACAATTTTTTATTTTAAAGACTTTTAGTCCACATTCCCCATACCCCTCTTTCAAAAAGGCGTGCTTGAGTGTTTTTTGAGACTTAAGAAATTCTCGAGGAGAAGGGTTGTAACCTCACCTAAAAGAATTTATAGGATGTGTGAGCGGAACAGAGCCTATGGATTTTTCTAGATTAGGCATGTGAAATGCGAATGAGTTGTTAAGTCTCTATCTTACGATTGCTTTGGAAAGCGTTCTATTTCCATTTGAATAAATCATCATTCCCTATCAAGTCTGATGAGACTGTTGCAAGATAAAGAAAAAGAGGATAATCTTACGTTCTCTTTTTTAGCCTCTATTTTCCACAAACATAGGGAAAAGAGGCGCTTTTTACTTTCGGAAGATTTTGCAGATTTTGGCAAGAAATCAATATGAATAAAATATTGATAATGAAAGAGCTTTGATAAGGTACCTAAAGCAAAGCTTAACTCTTTTTTCCTGGATTTGTGAGAAATGGGGATGAATTTCTAAGGGGCGTTAGCTCAGTTGGTAGAGCGCAACAATGGCATTGTTGAGGTCAACGGTTCGACTCCGTTACGCTCCACACCTTAAAATTCTATAAGGGCACGCAGAGTCATTCCATAAAAGAGTAAATCACAATCAGAATAGAGCAATTCAAAACGCCCTTGCACTGGAATTGTTCCTTCTTTCAGGAGGTCTTCCATTTTAATTTTCTTTTCTTGAGGCCAAATATAGTGAGCTTCATAAGCTAAAGTTAAATTCAGATGACAATTTAAAGAATAAAAATCCCAACCCAAGCCTAACCCAAGATCTAAAATAGATGCAAAAAGATGGGTTTTTGCTTCTAAGTCAATCCCTTGAAGCAAATCATTCTTTTCACTATGCTTAACATCAAAGTCTCCGAAAAGAACCTCTCCTCCTATCTCTCCTTTGATATTCAATCCTAAAAAAAGCTTGAGTTTTGTTTCCAAATGGATCAAAGGTCCAAGAGCTTCAAAATAAGAATGGTCTTTGACTCCAAGAGACTTTCCTTTTGCCGTCTTAGAAAGGAGGGGAAGATGAAAATGCATCTCTTGATCTTGAGTGATAAACAACTTCTTCATTCCTAGAGCCGTTTCAATATCGATAAAACGACTTAAAAAAAAAGGCCTTTTCAACTCGAATAAAACCTCTTTATAAGAAATAGAATAAGTTGGGCTTTTTTCCTTTAAAGAACCAAATAAAATTTCTAAAAAAGGAATAAGAACAGATACCAATTCGTTGCCTTTTTTTGCCTTTTGTTTAGATTCATACCAAGTTCCTTGACCAATGAACTTCCAACCTGATGATGGAAAAACAAGTCCCCCCATTCCTCTAATCCCAAAATCCCAATCAAAATCGGTCTGTTTTGATTTTTCATGATTCATCATATTGAGTTTCATCGCTTTTCCAATGACCCGATAAGCATATTCGGTACCCCCTAATTTGACTCCCCAATAAAGGAGATCTCCTCTTATAAAAGGATTTATCCATCTTCTCTGAAAATAGGCAGGATTAAAGTGAAGAGAAAAAGGAGAAAGAGATTTTTTTGCAACCTCCTGTTCCCCTTTTTCCAAAAAAATTGATGGATCTTGAAGATCAGCTTTTAAAAAATAAGAATATAATAAGAAAAAAAGTAAGAGTTTTTTCATATCTTTAATTGATTTGAAAAATATTTTGATTAGTATTTTAAAATTTAGGTTTTTATTTCCATTTGCATTTGGGAAATCTTTTTACCATTCGAAAAACACTTAATTTTTACCTCCATCTGCATCCTTCCGACCCTTAAACAGAAATGGCTTCGACAGAAACAAAATCGCGTGATATTTTTCAATGACTTAAAAAGATTTTCTAAACGTGATCGATATAGTGATAAATGTGATCTTCTAAAACCAAATCGTTTAACCCATCTTTGCGAATTGTAGTATAGAATTTTTTATTGCCTCATTGAAGCTAAACCACCTGTAGCTTTTGGAATGGGTTAAATTAACTATTTCAATTTGTCGCATGTCTCCCTTTTTTTAAGAAAGAGAAGTTTACCAAATTTTCTCCAAAATCACATGCAAAATTTTAACAGCTCTACCCCTTATTTCTGATGCTCTTTCTGAAAAATCCACAGGCTCTGTTTCTCTGGGACATCTAATCCCCCGGATTGCACCCCTAAGTCGAATCGGAAGGGACGCTCAATTAGAGCTATCCAAGTTTTGACTCAAATAAAGATGGTTTATGGGCCTGCCTTGAACTGGAGACTCATCGTTTAAATGGTCTTTTCTCCTTAGGCTTGAGAAATTTGCACCTTTCATAATTTTCGAAAAAAATCTCAATGGATTCGAACAATTTTTCAGTTCAAGGCAGGCCCTTTATGGATGTAGATGATCAATGGAAACAGAAGTCACTTTTATTGATTGTTTAGCAAAAACAGTTGCATGAGTTTCATTCTATCCAACGCGAGTTGCGGATTCACCAACTTATTTTTTAAATCAGACTCGGCTTCTTGTCACACATAGAATATGCCGTGAATCCCGCGACTCAATGGATAAAA
>JANQJX010000208.1 GCA_028281425.1 Simkania sp. | reverse complement strand
CGATTTGACCATAAGACCATCCATCGTTGTAGAGAAGAAGAGCCTTAATTCTATCGCAAACACGCCGATCGCGTTCAAGCCTGTGTTTTGCTTTCAGTTTTTCTTGTTCCTGATGACTTAAAAAACTCATAGCAAACATCTTAGATCAGATTCGCAATTTTTGTGAAAAGGTATTTCCAAACGCGATCAGTATATGTTGCTGCTGTTGTTTTGTAAAAAAAAGAGAAGTGTTCATTTTATCTCAGATAGTTATGAAGCCAATCCTAACTTCGGAGAGAAAATTATGCAAGGAAATGTAGATGAGGTGAGTTAAGAACTTAACATCCCAGTACAAAATATTACAAATCTGAGAACTAAGGTCGTGCTTAAATTAAAGAATTCTATTGATTTACTGTCTAACAATCCAAATACAAGTATAAATTTAAATGATGCAGAAAAGATCGCAAAACAGAAAAAGGAGATTCCTATTGTTAGCTCACATATTGGGGTTCATGAGAACACAGTTAAGCAATTAAGAAATGCGTGTGTACAGGAATTAAATCAATCTTTATGCTCCATAACTAAAAAAGAAAAAAATTTTGATTAACTCACTGAGTTTTTTGTTCCTGAATCATGCTTCCTATTTTCACACCAACGGTTTGGTAAGTAGGGCAGATAGAAGATAAGACGCCTGGCCCGAGTTTATCAATTATCGCGCTGACCTGCATTTTGCGTGCCCTCTCTTTCGAAAAGAGACACACGAGTGTTTTTCGAGGCAGCAAAAAATTCTCGAGTGGGTAAGTTTGTACCTCGGATTGCCACCTGTTTCGCGGCATCGACTTTTTGAATAAGTACAAATATGAGATGAGCCCCGAGCTAAGAGGGATCTATGCTAAAGGGAAAAATAGGTCGCAATCCGGGGATGTCACCTTATCCTCGAGAATCTGTATTTCTCATAGACTGACCAACCTTCCTTTTTGATCTTGTAAAAAATAGAGGCTAATGGCTAAAAAAAGAAAGGCAGGGTATAGTGTATTGAAGTAAAAAAACGTTTTTGAGGCGGTAAGATGTATAGCAAATGGAAAATTTTTTTCTTTTTAACAATCTTTTTTTCGATATGTTTGCATGGAGAAGATTTAAATGAAATAGAAATCCAACCTATTTCAAATGAACTTAAAGCTCGAATGCCTGAATGGCGTCCAAGTATTCAAAAGCGTTTTGAAAATGGATCTTTTGAAATGGTTGTTTTTTATACAACAGATGAAAAAGGAAAAGAGATCCCTGTCAAGCAGATTTATTTTTTTGAAAATGGAAACCCTAGAGAAGAGACAGATATGACCCTTGTTGAGGAAGGAAGTCTTGGGTTTAAAGCTTGGAAGTCGACGAGCGTTCCTCATGGAGTCAGTGTCCGATTTAAGGAAAACGGGAAGATTGAACGTATTGGTCATTATCATAAGGGGCTTTTGCATGGTCCTTTAAGGGTTCTTTTCCCAGATGGAAAATTGCAGCATTTAACCTATTATAAGGAGGGACAGCCTCATGGAAGGATCATGTCTTATTTTGAGAATGGGAAACTTGCCTCTGAAGGTCGTTACGTCGAAGGCAAGTTGGAAGGGGATTTCATTCGCAATTTTAAAACAGGGCAAAGACAAGCAATCTTCCCCTATAAGAATGGAGTGCTTCAAGGAAAATTTATTGAATGGCATGAGAATGGACGAGAAAAAGTGATTCGTTTTTATGAAGATGGAAAACTCCATTCAGAGGGAGAACAGCCGACTGTACTCATTTATGATGAAAAACATGCTTTAAGAGAAGTGCAACATTTTAAAGCAGGAAAGCTTCATGGAAATCATATTAAATATAATGCAGATCATCAAAAGCGTTATCTTGCTCCTTATGATGAAGGAAAGATCAATGGTGTCGAGATTTTTTTTGATCAAGATGGAAAAATTCAAGGCCAAGGTGAGTATGTTCATGGAAGGAGAGTTGGGAAGCATTGGAGAAAGCATGATAATAAAACAATGGCGTTCCTTGCCCTTTACAATAAAAAAGGCATTTTAAAAGAGGCGATTCGAGAGTTTGCTGAAAATGGACAAAAGATTTCTGAATATTTTGTTGATAAGGAAGGAAAGTTAGATGGGCATTATCGAAGGTGGCATAAAAATGGACAGCTCAAAATTGACTATTATTATGATCAAGGTGAATTCAATGGGGAGCAAAAAGAATATTTTGAAAACGGGCAAATTCTAAAATCTGGTTTTTATGTCAATGGTGTTCATGATGGACTTTTTCAAGAATGGTATGAAGGAGGCACCCTTTCTTTTGAAGGTGCCTATATTAAGGGAAATAAGGAAAAAGAGTTTAAACATTGGTATCCAGATGGAACGCCTAAATTCGCAAAATCTTTTGAAAACAATCTCTTTCATGGAAGCCATTTTGAATGGTATGAAAATGGACAGATGGCACTAGAGGCTCATTATCAATTAGGGAAAAAAGAGGGTTGCTATCGCATTTGGAGTCAAGAAGGAAAGCTTCTCTTAGATCAAATATTTGCTGATGATCATCCTATAGGAACTCATAGTTCTTATTATCCTGATGGAAAAAGAAAAGAAATCAAACATTTTAAAGAAGGAAAAAGAGAAGGAAAATGGGAGCATTTTTACGAAGATGGACATCCTTATGTGATCGAAAATTATAAAAATGATAAACTTCACGGTTTTTCAAAAGGTTTTTATCAAAATAATGAGCCTGCATTTATACGTCAGTTTAAAGAAGGCAAGCTTTTTGATGTTCAAAAAGAATTCTTTCCCAAAGGGGAAAAAAAGCAAATTTCTGCTATTTATCGCTATGATGAAAATGGAGAAATGAATGGGGAACAAAAAACTTTTTATCCTTCGGGAATCACAAAGACTTTAATTTCTTATGATCATGGAGTATTACATGGACTCAAAGCTTTTTGGGATAAGGAGGGAAACATTTTGGAAGAATCCAAATACATTCATGGAAAACTCGAAGGGCGGTTTTTTCAAAAAGATCCTGAAGGAAGAGGGGTGATCTTTCATTATAAAAATAACTTAAAAGAGGGGCCTCATCTTGTCTACTATCCAAAGGATCTAACAGAGCAAAAAGAGGTCAAAGCCTTAGAGGCTTATTATCAAAAAAACCAGCTCGAAGGGGTTGTAAAAGATTATGATTTAGATGGAAAGCAAATCAGCATGACAACCTATAAAAAGGGAGTTAAAGAGGGGATTGCTTATCTTTTCCATAAAAATGGTAAAATAGCTCTTGAGCTTTCATTTGAAAAAGATCGAAAAGAAGGGATTTCAAAACAGTTTTATCCAAGTGGTCAACTTTATAAGCAAGTTCTTTTTGTAGATGATTTTAAGGAAGGAGAAGAAAAAACCTTTTTTGAAGATGGGGGTATTAATAGTGTTTATACTTATAAAAAAGGAAAATTACATGGGCGTGCTCAGCACTGGAATGCTGCAGGGACTTTGATTTTTGAAGCCAAGTATAAAGAAGGTCAACAACATGGAAAGTTTTGTAAATTCTTTGATGATGGGAACCCTCGTTTAGAACAGCACTATATTGATGGAAGACTCGAAGGTGTAAAAAAGAGTTGGGATATGCAAGGAAATCTATGTGAAAACTTTTATAAAAATGGAGAGAAAATCAAGTAAATATCTTGCTTTTTTCCTTCCTTGGAGTGCGTCCTGTTTTTCATAAGATCAGGAAGGAAAATGGGGCGGTTACATTTTTTCGAGATTTTATAATCGGCCCTGTGTAGGAAAGGGTTATAACCCCAGATTGCCACCTTTTTTTCCATTGATCATCTACATCCATAAACACTCTTTTTTGAGTCAAAACTTAGGCAGCTCTATTGAGGTGCTCTTCGATTCGACTCAAATATTGATGCAGCGTTAAAGGGAAAAAATAGGGAGCAATCCGAGGGAATATTTCCAACAGATGTTTCAAATTTTCAAAGAAGGTTAACCCGCATTTCGTGTGCGTGTTCGTCCTACACTACAAATGATGAACTCGGGTGAAATTAAGTGAGCTTAAGAAGTTCCATAGGTGGCAGCTGAGCCAAGTTCTTCTTCAATGACAAGAAGGCGGTTATATTTAGCAATTCTCTCAGATCTAGATAAAGACCCTGTTTTAATCTGGGGGCTATTTATAGCAACACTTAAATCAGCAATAAAAGCATCTTCAGTTTCTCCTGATCTGTGAGAGATCACCGTTTTATAGTGATTTTTTTTAGCAAGTTTAATTGTTTGGAGAGTCTCTGTCAGAGTTCCGATTTGATTGAGTTTGATTAAAACGGCATTGGCAACATGTTGATCGATTCCTTTTTGAAGAAATTTGGTATTTGTAACAAAAAGATCATCCCCAACAAGTTCTATGTTTGATCCGAGTTGCTTGGTGAGTACTTGCCATCCCTCCCAATCGGTTTCTGCAAGACCATCTTCAATCAATTCGATAGGATAATTTGAAGAAAGCTGTTTGAGATAGGCAATTTGTTCATGGGAATGACGTTTTTGATAAGGGTTTTGAGAAATTTTTTTTTTCTTCTCGATATAATGGCCTTCTTCGTAGAATTCAGAAGCAGCGCAGTCGATTCCAATGGTGACATCTTTTCCAGGAGTATATCCTGCTTTTTCAATGGCTTTCATGATCAAAGAAAAAGCTTCTTCATCAGATTGCAAATTAGGGGCAAATCCTCCTTCATCTCCAACCGATGTCATGTGTCCTTGTTTCTTTAGAAGAGATTTAAGAGCATGAAAGATTTCAGCTCCCCAGCGGAGGGCTTCAGAAAAAGAAGGGGCGGCAATGGGGAGGATCATAAATTCTTGAAAATCGAGGGAATTATCGGCGTGCTCTCCCCCATTTAAAATATTCATCATGGGAGTTGGAAGAAGGTAAGGATGGGTCCCCCCGAGATAGCGATACAAAGGCTTTCTATGGGTAAGAGCTCCAGCACGTGCTGCTGCCATAGAAACACCTAAAATAGCATTGGCGCCTAAAGAAGATTTATTTTCTGTTCCATCTTCTTCAATCATGGCTTTATCGAGAGCTTCCTGGTCAGAAATTGACTTTCCTTTGAGAAGGTGGTTTAAAGGGCCTATGACATTTTGAACCGCTTTTTTGACCCCCTTTCCATCATAACGGTGAGGATCTTGATCACGTAGCTCTAAAGCTTCATTTTTTCCAGTTGAAGCTCCGGAAGGCACGGAAGAGAGGCCAATGATATTATCTTCTGTATGAACTTCCACTTGAAGCGTTGGGTTTCCTCGTGAATCTAAAATTTCTCTTGCATGGATTTTTTTAATATGAGACATGGCTTGCAACATTTTGCTATTTCAAAACTGCCTTGAAATGGAAAATCATCGTCTAAAGGATCTTTTTTCCTTAAGCTTAAGATAAGTCATACATCTTTTGCTTTCAAGAGTCTAGTGAACGCGAGTTGCGGATTCACCAACTTATTTTTTAAATCAGACCAAAAATCATCAATGTGGCAAAATGGTTTGATCCAATACAACTCGTCCATTTTTGAACCTCTTTGTTTTTTTAAGGCTAAAAGCCTACTCCCAAGGAGGTGCATTTTCAATTGCTTGTCTTTAAAAATTCCCTTGGTTCATCCGCAACTCGCGTTTACTAGACTCTTGAGAGCAAAACAGAGCATGCGGATTTTTTCAGGGGTGGCGTAAAATGCGGGTTAGGAAGAATTGAGATTAGAAAATGGATGATTTTGAGTAGGATCTTCTATTCGATTGCCACAACGCCTGAAACTCCTTTTCGGAAGAGTTCAATCCCGGTAAGGGTTGGAAAAATCTGCTTAATAAACCGATTCCATTCGGTAATAGGTGTTGCAGCAACATAAACAATATCTCCTGGCATTAAAAGGAGACTTGTATTGGGAAGCTTCATCACATGCTGCCAACTTAAAGTATAGATTTTAGGGTGGAGGATATTGCCTCTTATCACTTGAATACACCTTTTATTTCCCGTATAAGGGATTCCCCCAGATAACGCTAAGGCTTGTCGAAGAGGCATAAAACCATTTGGAAGATCGATGACTTTTTCCTCCCTAACCTCTCCCATGACCATGAGTGATGAAGCATTAGAAGGAGCAATATAGATTTTATCTTCTCCTCTCATCACGATATTTTGTGACATATCTCCTTGGACGACAAGTTTATACATATCAACTGGAAGAAGAGCATTTTTTCTCACGAGATAACTCTTAAAAAAATTTGCATTAGGAGGGACTTTAGCTTCACTGAGGACGTCAAAAAGTCTTTTTTTTCCATCAATAGGAACTGATGAGATTGCTGTAAGACCTGTTAGAGAAATTTTTTGTTCTTTTCGCCTTTTATAAGAAAGAAAGACTTGAACATCTGTGATTTCAAGATCATACCTCTTTTGAATTTTTTCTCTTCCCTCACTTAAAGTGAGTCCAGCGACTTCAATAGGAGTTAAGTCAGGCAAGTAAATTTTTTTATCCCGAACAATAAAACCAACTGTCTCTCCAATTTCTCGGACAGCCAACATAAGATCTTTGCGCGAAGGATGATAAAGAGCAATTTCTAAAATATCTCCATTTTCAATAGTATCTTTATACTCCTTTAATAAAATTGGATTCAGTTCCATAAGAGGACACCCTTCCATCTCAAGAATAGAAAATTTCCCTTTTTTAATCTTATAAGAGTCGATGACAAATGCATCGGCTCCTAGAACATCGTTGCCTCGATAAGGAAGATTAGAACATCCCATAAAGAAAAAAAAGAAAAGATAGATCCATCCCTGTCTGATTGAAACAATTTTTCTTAGCTTTTTTCTTTCCAATTTCTTTGATATACTCATCATTTTAAAAAAGAACCTTTTAAAATCCCATGGACATGCCATTAAAACAACGCTCTATTTTTATAACCGGAATTGCCGGATTTATTGGGTTCCATCTTGCCATGTTTCTTAAAAAAAGGGGAGATTATGTGATGGGATGTGACAATTTTAATCCTTATTATTCAGTGATTTTAAAAAAAGAGCGGGCAAGTCAACTCAAACAAGAGGGAATTGAAGTGATCTCTTGTTCGATAGAAACCCCTCAATTTCTTAACACCTTATTAAATAAGCACCCTTTTACTCATTTTGTACACTTGGCAGCGCAAGCAGGAGTGCGCTACTCTATTGAGCATCCCATGGCATATAGCGATTCCAATTTAGTGGGTTTTCTCCACGTTTTAGAAGAATGTCGTCACCATCAACCCATGAAACTGATCTTTGCTTCTTCTTCTTCTGTTTATGGCAGCAACAAAAAAATTCCATTTCAGGAATCAGATTCTACAGATCAGCCTATAAGTTTGTATGCAGCTACAAAAAAAGCAGGAGAACTCATGGCGAAATCGTATCACCATCTCTACCATATTCCAATCGTTGGACTTCGCTATTTTACCGTTTACGGCCCTTGGGGACGTCCCGATATGGCTTATTTTCATTTTTCTAAGATGCTTTTGAAAAAAAAACCCATTACCTTCTTTAATTGGGGAGAAATGGAAAGAGATTTTACCTATATTGACGACATTGTTGAGGGAACAGCTGCTGCTTTAGACTTCGAAGGTTCTTTTGAAATTTTTAATTTAGGAAATCATAAAAGTGAAAATTTAAAAACATTGATCACCCTTTTGGAAAAATATTTAGGTAACAAAGCAAAGATCAATTTTAAGCCCATGCAAAAAGGGGATGTGATAAAAACATATGCAGACATCTCAAAAGCTGCAAAATTTCTTTCTTTTAAACCCAAAACTTCTCTTGAAAAAGGACTTAAACATTTCACTGATTGGGTTTTAATGCATAAAAGTGCTTTCCTAATAGATTTTTAAAGCAAAGAGAGTCAAATCATCATGCTGCTTTTGATCTTGGGAAAATTGTTTTACTTCTTCAAAGAGTTCCTCAACAATTGTTTGGACCGGCTTATCTTTTTTTTGTTTAAAAACATCCATGAGACGTTCTTCTCCAAACATCTCCATTTTTTGATTATAGGCTTCGACAACCCCATCGGTAAAAAGAAGAAGAATATCTCCTGTTTCCAAACAGATAGAGCGAGTGATCACATCATTGAAAGGTTCAATTCCAAAAGCCCTTCCTTTTGTTGTAAGTTTTTCTATATTTCCATTTGAGTGAAGCAAATAGGCAGGAAAATGGCCACAATTGGAAAAAAGAAGCTGTTTGGTTTTTTCATGAAAATAAGCAAGCCATGCAGTGACAAAAACACCTCTATCTCCTGTATCAAGACAAAAAAGACGGTTTGTCTCTTCAATCACATGATTCAAGTTGGGGTAGACTCTTCCAAAACTTCTTAGGATACTTCGTATTGTCAATGAGTACAAGCAAGCATAAATCCCTTTGTCAGCTGCATCAGCAATAGAAAAAAAGAGTCTTTTTTCTCCTTGTTTTTCATCAACCATAAAGTCATAAAAATCGCCACTTACCTCTTTTGCAGGGGCAAAGCGAATTCCAATCTCAAGGCCAGGAAAAGGGGGAAGGGTTTTGGGAATGATAGAAGTTTGTACTTGATGCCCAATCATAAGCTCTTTTGCATAAACTTCTTTTGCTGCTCTTTCTTTTTTGATACGATCCACAAAATTTACAAGGGATTTTACCATTTCATTTAATATGTTGCCAATGAGGTTGATTTCAAACCCCATCTGATCCTTCTTATACGTTGCTTTAAAGTCTCCTTTGCCAATCCTTTCCATTTGACAGCAAAGCTGTTTTAAAGGTTTTCCCATCCGAAGAGTGAGATAAAAAGTGATGCCTCCACCAATAAAAACAATCAGGAGAATCAAAAGACCCATTTTGGCAAAAATCGCAAAAATATCGATAAAATTTCCTTTCTTAGGAACTGCAACAAGTAAAATCAAATTGCTTTTTTTAATGGGTCTAGCTTCTTTAATAAAACGTTGCTTTTTAATAAAAAAAAAGGATTTCTTTGCTAAAGGAGTTACAAACGATTTCCCCTCCCAATGAGAGTGGGTCGAAACAAACACTGGTCCTCCTTTTACAACAAGAGAAATGACTGATGGATAAAATAAATGTTGATCTAAATCAATCCAACTTAAAAGTTTTTGCTTAGAAATTTCTTTTGCCCAAATCTCTTTTCCATTCGCAAAGGGTTTTAGAAAGAAGAGTTTTTTTTGATCTGGAAAAGCAAGGAGATGACTTGTGTCTCCTAAAAGCAAAGAAACAAGATCTGTAAAATCTTTTCCAATCATTTCACTCGACGTACTCAAATCACATAGATATTTCTCTTCTTGCCAAATGAGATGAAATATAGGTTCTTCTAAAGAAGTCATATGCTTTAGAGAAAGCGTGTCTAGTTGAAGCTGATCGATAGATGTTAATAATCGATCATTGTTTTTTATCATCTCTTGTAAAACTTCTTTTTTTCCATATAAAATCACTTTTAATGCAAAGGAATCATCTTCTAACTTGAGCTTTGATTCTTCAAAATGAATGATTCCGATAAAGATCAGAAGTGGAAGAAATAAAAAACAGATTTCGATCAGTAAAAGACGAAAAATAAGCGATCCACTTATATAATGAAAAAATTTCTTAGGTTTTTTTTCTTGATCCATGTCTATTTCTATTACATGGGAAGCACTTACAAATAAAGATTTTTCCCAAGCAGATTCAGGGAGTGCCTTTGCTTGCTATGCAAAAGAGCTTTGAAGGAGAAGTCTCAGGAATCTCTTTTATAGACTCAACGATTCTTAGCGTCTGCCATATTGCACGTGCTTCGTCCTATAAGGTTTTTAAAAAACAGGCGTCTACAGGGAGAACAACAACGGGGGGGTTTTTTGGGCTAAAGCTTCATTTAGTGATCAATGAACGAGGAGAAATGATC
>JANQJX010000202.1 GCA_028281425.1 Simkania sp. | reverse complement strand
AATCATTTGGGCAAAGCAATGCGATTTCAAGATTCTTCTAATCTGATAAAAATGGGGTTTTTCCGTTATAAAAATCTGATTTATTTAGGGGTGCTTTGCTTGGGAGTTCTCATTGCATTTTTTTTGAAAATGGGGGGAAGAAAAAGTCGAGCTGAAGCCGATTTTGTGTTAGCAACACATGCTTTTACAAAGTGGACATATATGCTCGATCAAAATGAAGAAGCATTTAAAATGCTTGCATCGATGATGAAAAAACATCCGGAGCTTAAGCCTTGTTATGAAGGAAGAGTAGCGCAGAATTTTATTATCTCTCAGGAAGTAAATCGAGCAAGAGAATATGGTGAAAAAGTCATTAAAAGGGTGAATCAACCCTATTATCAAAGTTATGGACAATCTTCTTTACTCATAGGAGAAGAAAAATTTGAAGAAGCCCTTTTGGTCACACTTAATCTCAAGAAAAAACTTCTTGAAAATGATGATTTTTGGAGGAAAGAAGAGAGACTTAAACCTTTTGGTTCGGTTTTGTTTGCTTTTAATTTGATGCGCATTGCCCTTCTCTATCAAAGTCTTGGTAGAGAAAAAGAGGAACTTGAAGCTTGGCAAGAACTTAAAAATTATGCAGGCTGGGATTGCACGAGAAAAGACAAGCGAATAAATATCAAAGGTTTTGAGGAGTTACTTGCACATTTTTCTGTAGAAGATATCACCTTGCTCGACTATATTTCTCATCGAGAAAACAGGTGCAGAATAAGCGTCACCGGAAGCCAGATTTAAAAAAGAGAAAAGATATTGGATGCTGAGCGTCGATTAAATTTTAGCGGGAGATGACCGATGCTCAAAGCAGGCCCATCTATTAGTGGTGGTAAACTTAATGTTAAAAAATTATCAAACGCAGGAAAAGTCGTAGATGGGGGGGGGGATTTTACTAAAGAGGCCATGAAGATTTTGAGAAATGAGATTGAGCTTAAGAAGCAAATCGATTTAGAGTGACAGGGCTCTTTTTCTGTTTCTCCTGGAGACTAGTTGAGTGATCCCCCAATTGCATAGAAGGTTAAGGGAAAATGCCGGCAAGATAGGGAAGAATTGGATGGAGATGAAAGAGTTCACATAAGGCCAGATGCCTGCAAGGGCTGCTCCAAGGCACATGCCTATCCAAGCTCCTTCTTTGCTTGGCTCCTTAGCATAGAGCATATAGAGAAGCACCGGACCAAAAGCCGGCCGCTCCTAATCCTGACCAGGCATAGAAAACAAGGGTGTATATGGAACTCCAATTTCCGTATGCAATCCCAAAAGCCAGGATTCCAATGATGACAATCCCTATCCTTGAAGCTAGAAGAAGCTGTCTATCAGACGCTTTTCGGTTTATCAAAAATAGAGCGCAAAACCTTTTCCTTCAGGTGGAGGATATAGAGCTCTCAGGCGCCTTTTTGCTGCTGTTCAATGGACTCCACGCAAAGCAGACAAGTGACGCCCCTCCTACAGAGCCGGCAAAGTCGCCCTGACTCCAATTTCCAAAAAAATCTCAAGGGATCCGAACAATTTTTCAGTTCAAAGCATTCGCAGAAAAATAGGAACTGAATCCCATTGCTCACAAGTTTTCAAAGAAGCCTTGCAAGCAATAGGGGTTGACATTTCCCTATTTGAAATGAAAAGATAAGCAAAAGCTTATGAATTTAATGATTGAAATTAGTATTGCTTTTTAATTTAAAATTTATTATTCTTCCTTTTCTTCTTCCACTTCATCCTGTTTTTTAGGCGTTAAGCTCGAAATGCGAGAGATTCCAGCACCTCCTATTAATCCCATAAAGAAAAAGATCAGAGGTGGCAGGAAAAAGGCAATGATTGCTCCAGCAATTCCCAAAATGAGACGGGTGACCTTTTCTTGTTTATAAACAAAATGAAAAGAAGCTTTTGCAGCTTTCTCCACCTTATTGGGTAATCCTACACCTAAAATCCCTCCAATTCCCGCTAGGAAAATGCTCCATACAGCGCCAAAAAAGAGGAAGGTTAAAAGAGTGGCAAGAACGAAGTAGAGAATAAAAAAAATCTCAAAACGATACTTTTTTCCAAAATTTTCCAATTCTTGAATACTCACACCTTCTTTAATTTGTTTGTCCATTATCCTAACCTAAGGTTTAAAGACATTAATTGTAAAGGAATGAGTTTATGAATCATTCCTTTAGTAGGGCTGTGACGAGTCATGATTTTTTAATTCAAGCCTTCTGAGTTTCTTTTTATCGAAATTTTCCGCAAGCTTAAATCACAGGATCTCAGTAGATAATGTCAATTTAAATCTGCAAAAAATATCAAAAAAATTTGGCATTTACCTTAAAAAAAACGAAAGCTTGCAGCAACCCCTTAACTTAAAATGAGAAAATTTCTTTTGAGAGCAAAAACTATTTGTCTTGATCTTGCTTGAATCGTCTTTTTCCGGTTTCTTACAATTTTCGATCTTTTATTTCCCCCTTTTTTATCCTAATCATTATCGATCCCAACAAAAAATATAGTCAATAGCAAAGCCCTTTTCAAAGGTCTTTTCTCTTCTTTTAACTTAAATCTATTGATCTTTTTTTTGTAAAGGGGCTATTTGTTGTTTTCTTTCGTTTCTTTCGATAAAATCAATAGGATGAAGAACATATTTATATCGATCAAGATTGGAAAATCTTTTGATGCTTTGAAGCCTTTCGATAGGAGGGGTGCAGACGGGAGCAACATTTTGGGATTTTTCAATTGCTTAATAAAGATTTCCCAAACGGGACCGTTATAGATCAAATTTTTTTTGGACCATTTTGATTTTAAAAGAGAAACCATTTTTTTATATTCATAAGTTTTTTAACCTTTTTGGGTTACTATTTTATGTTTTGTTTGCTTGCGCTATGATCTTCTTAGGAATTTTCATGACAAGTGATAAAAAGCAATCGCTTAAGCCTATGTGCCTTTCAAAATCCAAGGTTATAAGAAAAGATTTGGCTTATCATAAGATTGGAACAGGCCCTTTTCAGCTTTCTTCAAAGTTAAAGGGTTTTCCTCTACCCGATTTAAAAGATAAAATCTGTTTTTTTGGGAGAAATAGTCGGCCTGATGTTACGATTTATGATCTTTTAATTCATATCGGACTGAAAAGAACAAAACAATCTCTTAAAGCTGTTTCAGGACAGAGAGTTTATCTGAGTTATGCGGAAGGGCTTGAACCTTATTTACAGTTTTCAAATGATACGACCCCTCTTTGGATCATGCCCTATCTTTCCGAATCGGGTAAGACATTTATCGAAATGGGGATGTATTTAGAAGGGAGCTCAGGAGAAGTCTTATTAAATGAAAGAAAGACCTTTGGAATTGAAGACCTTTTAAATGAAAACGAAAACAAAGGAATGATGACTCTTGAATTTCAAGAAGCCGTTGAAGTTTTTGCAAAAGGTAAATGGTGGTCAAATGATCGGCTATTTGAGGCTTATGGAGGAGAGAAATATTCCCTTTTGAAACATGATGATCGAATAGAATTTCCTTATGAGATGGAAGCACAAGTGCTTTATGTCAAAAAGGGGGAGACGCTTATTTGGAAAGGGGGCAAATGGAAAAAAGAAAAGATCGGTAAACATTCTAAAGGGTTTCCTTTGGCTTATCTCAAATGCTTAACACCTCATCAAATGGAATGGGAGCTGTGGGATAGAGAAGGGCTTTTGAAGAAGCTTGTTTCTATAGGTCGATCAAGAACTCAGTCTCTCCATTTTCAAATCGATGAAATTTTTTCTTCTATTAGACAAAGAACAGCTTCTCGCATTTCGTGTCGCATTGAAAATAAAACAACGATGTTAAAGTCAGGAGATTGGATTTTACGGACCTCTGCAGGATGGCATGTTTTAAAGACTTTAAATGAAATTGAGGATGTCCTCCATTTTCGTCTTAGAGGAGAACTTTTTGTTTTTGATGGGATTCTTCAAAAAAAAGGCAAATCTATTTTTTCAGGAACTTTATTCGATTTAATGCGAACGGAACAAAAATCTATAAGCATTTCTTTAGCCGATAAAAAAAATAAAAAAAAATCCACTGACAAAAAAAAGATGCTTTCTACTAAAATTCAGCCGAATTTATCAAAAAGCCCAATGGAAAATGAAAAAAAAAGAGCGCTTAAAAAATAAAAGATAAAAATGTTTAAAAAATTCAAACAGACCCAACTTTTTCTTGTGACATTGACCTTTTGTTTTTTATCTTTTAAGTTTCTTTTTGCCGAAACAATTGAGGAAAAAGAATCCATGCTTCGTCTAAAAAAAGATGAGACGGAATTAGGACCTTTTTTAAATGTTTTGAATTTAAAACTCAAAAAACTCCGAGTTCAATTAGAAGAAAAATATAAACTTGTCAGAGACTGTTATCAGCAAAAAGCTGATGAAAAAGAATTTCAGGAACTTTTAAAAGAAGTGAATCAGATCCGTGGTGAGATGAGTGATCTTGAAGCAAAGTGGCGTGACTTAGCTGTTGAAGAGACTAAAAAAGAAGGTGAAGGGTATAGTTTGTGGGATCAAGAGGAGACCACATTGTCCCAACTTATTATGGAATATGGGTCAGCAGATTATCTCTATGTTGTACCTCCAGAAATTTTGTCCATGAAAATTCATATGCATTCTTCCATTCCCATTCCTCGGGAATCATGGAATGAACTTCTCGAGCTTGTGCTTTCTCATAATGGAATTGGCATTAAAAAACTCAATCCTTATGCTCGTCAACTCTACATTTTAAAGCAAGACTTAATTGCGGTTGATCAAATTCTCAATAAGAGAGAGGATTTGGTGAAACTGCCTCCTCGGTGTCGTATTGTATACATTTTTACTCCTCCTCCTGAGCGACTTAAAGGAGTGAGCCGATTTTTTGAACGCTTTAGAGACCCTAAGATGACTTATGTTTATCAAGTGGGCTATAAAATTGCTCTTATTACTTCAAAAGAAGAGGTTAAAAAACTTTTAACTCTTTATGACGCCGTTTGGGAAAAAGAAAACCAAAAAATCATTCGCATTTTGCCCATGAGTCGAATTTCCCCTTTAGAAATGGAAAAAATTTTGAAAGCTTTTTTTGGAAATTACAAGGAAAGATCGCGTATAGGACTCATGAAGGGGGAAGGAGATGAACTTGTGGTTTTACCTCTTAAAAATGAAGCTTCCATTATCTTAATCGGGCCCAAAGATATGGTGGAAAGTGCAGAACGTTTGATTGAAAAAACGCAAAAACAAATCGAAGATCCTATGGAAATGACCATTTTTACTTATACGTGTCGCCATAGCAATCCAACTGAAGTAGCAGAAGTTCTCGAAAAAGTTTATGCTTCATTAATCTATTCAGGGATTCGGGGAGAAGAACCCAAACCCAAAGAGAATCCTCTTCCTCCTGTGCGAGCAAGAGAGGAGGCTATAACTCCTCGACTTTCTCCTCCAACATATGGTCCTCCTCCTTATTCTCCTGTTATAACGCCTCTACCTGCTGTTGCAGCAACAATTGAAGCACAAAAAGAAAAATCTTATACAACAAATTTTATTCCATTTCCTAAAACAGGAACAATCATGATGGTGATAAGAAGAGATAGTCTGCCCAAGATTAAAGAGCTTTTAAGAAAGCTTGATGTTCCTAAAAAAATGGTTAAAATTGAGGTTCTTTTATTTGAAAAACGAATTCGAAATGAAAATAATTTTGGATTGAATTTATTAAAACTTGCTTCGGCAGCTTCTAATTCTCATGAAACAGGATTGAGTTATATGACTCAACCTGGTGCGTTACGTCGAGGGATTGTCGATTTTTTTATTTCAAGAAAAAAATCGGGGAAGTTTTGGCCAGCATTTGATATTGCTTACAATTTTTTAATGTCACAAGAAGATGTACGTGTCAATGCTGCTCCAACTGTCACAACGTTAAACCAAACACCTGCTCAAATTGCTCTTGTCGATGAGATTTCTATTACAAATGGAGCTTCTCCTGTTGATAGTAATGCAGGAACTGTTTTTAAGGATTCTTATTCTAGAGCAGATTATGGAACGGTCATGGTTATCACTCCAACTGTCCATGAACCCGAATTTCCCGATGAAGATTTGCATTTTGTTACCCTGGAAACAAATATTCAGTTTGATACCATTAAAAGGACCACTCTTAAAAATGACCGCCCTGAGGTTTTTAAACGCCATATTGAAAACCAGGTGCGTATTGCGGATGGAGAAACAGTAATTTTAGGGGGGCTAAGACAAAAATCGGCAGAAGATAGTCGTAGCAAAATTCCTTTTCTGGGGGAAATCCGAGGTGTTGGAAAATTTTTTGGGGAATCTCGCATGACAGATGAAAAAACAGAGATGTTTATTTTTATTACACCTACAATCATTTTTGATGCGAAAGGAAATTTAGAAAAAATACGCTGCAATGAGCTTCTTAAACGGCCTGGGGATCTCCCCGAATTTCTCGAAAGGGCAGAAAAAGCCAAAAAGAGACAAAAAAGCAGGCTTTTTGATAATAGCTTAAAACTTTTATTTGGGACAGTTGATGGTTGATTTAAAAGATGTGCAAGATAAAGATGTGCTTTTAGCAAAACAGTTTGGTCTTGAAACTGTTTTTGATCTTTCATCCTTTTCTTTTATCAAAGGGAAAGTGCGTAAGCTTCCTTACAATTTTGTCAAACAAAAGCTTGTTCTTCCTTTGGAAGAACAAGGAGAAAAGCTGCTTGTTGCAATTTCTCGTCCTTATGATCTTGAAGTTCTTGAAGAAGTTCGATGCATGACAAAAATGGAAGTGAAAGAGCTTTTTTGTCCTCAATCTCAGATAGAAAAGGCCATTGAAATTTGTTACCATCAAGGAGAAAATGAAGCTTATGATCTTATTGAAGAACTCAGTCGAGAAGAAAGCATCTTACATGAAGAGGGGTCAAAAGAAAGTGAGGATCTTTTAAATTTAGAAGATAACTCTCCTGTGATTCGACTGCTTAATATGATCATTGCTGAAGCCATTCAACAAGGAGCCTCTGATATTCATTTTGAACCTTTTGAGGATAAAACGATTTTGCGTTATCGAATCGATGGAGTTTTACAATTGCGCCGTTGCCCTCCTGCTATGATGCAAAAACAACTCATGACACGTCTCAAAGTGATGGCAAAAATGGATATTGCTGAGATGCGTTTACCACAAGATGGAAGAATCAAACTCCAAATGGGGCGAAGGGAAATAGACTTTCGAGTGAGTACGCTTCCCTTAGTCAATGGGGAGAGAATTGTTCTACGTATTTTGGATAAAAGTAATATTGCACTTGGTCTTGATAAGATCGGAATGCATCAAAAAATTTTAAAAGGTTTTCGAAATTTTCTTCAACAAAGTCAAGGGATTATCCTTGTGACTGGACCTACTGGAAGTGGAAAAACGACAACCCTCTACAGTGGGCTCTACGAAATCGAATCAGAAGAAGTCAATATTATGACGATTGAGGATCCTGTTGAATATAAGCTTTCAAATATTGCTCAAATTGGAGTGAATCCCAAAATTGGACTTTCTTTTGCAAAAGGGCTTAGGCATATTTTGAGACAAGATCCCGATGTCATTATGATTGGGGAAATCCGAGATAGAGAAACAGCAGAAATTGCCATTCAATCCTCTCTTACTGGTCATCTTGTTTTAAGCACGCTTCACACGAATGACGCTCCATCTGCTTTGACGCGACTTGTCGATATGGGTATTGAGTCCTACTTGCTTTCTTCGTCGGTCTTAGCCGTTTTAGCACAACGTCTTGTGCGACGTATTTGTGATGATTGTAAAAAACCGTACACACCAAGTCAAGAAGAGATGACTTCCCTTGGTTTTGATGCCAGTTTTTTAAAAAAAGAGGCGTTTAAAGGAGAAGGGTGTAAAAGTTGTTTTGGATCGGGATACCGAGGACGTCTTGGAATTTATGAGTTGATGCCTGTTTCACAACCCATTAAAAATCAACTTTTAATGAGTGCTGATGCAACTCTTTTACGAAAAATAGCCATGGAAAAAGGAATGGGAACTTTGCGTATGCACGGAGCCTCTTTAGTATTGGAGGGGTTGACAACAACTGCTGAAGTGCTCAGGGTGACAAGACAAGTTGAGCTTTATGGATAAGGGAAAATGCCACTTTTTCAGTATATAGCAGTCGATCATCGAGGCAAAAAAATCATTGGGATGCTTAATGCCGACTCTTTAGAGCTTGCTAAAGAGCACTTACGCAGCCAAAAAATTCTTGTCACAAAGCTTACCTATTCTAAGCAAATTCAGAAAAAAAAGATCCTTTCCTCTTCGTTTCTACTCAATATCACAAATGACTTGTATGTTCTTTTGCGAGCAGGGCTTCCTTTATATGACACGCTTCTTACCATGCAGGAAAAATACCGGCGTACTAAAGCGAATTTTCTTCTTCTAGATCTTTCTGATCAAATCAAAGAAGGAAAATATTTATCTCAAGCGTTAGCCATTTATCCTCGCATTTTCGATTCCGTCTATCTCTCAATGGTGAAAGCAGGAGAAGAATCGGGCCATTTAACAGAAAGTTTTAAAGAGCTTTCAAAGCTTAAGCTCCGATCAGAAGGCCTGAAAAAAAAGATCAAAACAGCCATGATTTATCCCCTATTTCTAGGGGGATTTTGTCTTGCTGTGATGAGTGGACTTCTTTTCTTTTTAATTCCTTCGATGGCAGAGCTTTTTGAAGGACATACTCTTCATCCTTTCACCTCGTTTATTTTAAAGGTCAGTCAAGGTCTCAATGAACATGCACTTCTCATTTTTTCTACTTTTATTTTTCTAACCTCATTATTGATCTGGTTTTTTAAGCAAAAAAAGGGAAGGCGACTTTTACAGAAGATGTTTTTAAAATTGCCTTTTTTAACACGCTTTATAACGGAAATCGTCTTGAATCGGTTTTGTCGTGTTTTTTCTGTTCTTCTTGCAAATGGGATTTCCCTTTTAGATGCTCTTAGGCTTTCTCGCTTTTCGATGAATCATTTTATTTTTGAAGAGATGATTAGAAAAGTCGAAGGAAAAGTCATTGAGGGGAAAAAACTCTCAAAAGAGCTAGAAAAAGAAAAACTCATGCCTCCTCTTGTTGTTCGGATGATGAGCATTGCTGAAGAAGGGGGGAATATGGCAAAGATGATGCATAATGTTTCTGAGATTTATGAAGAAGATCTCAATCAAAGCCTTTCTCGTTTAACTGCTTTTTTGCAACCAGCTCTTTTACTTTTTCTTGGAGTGATTGTGACGATTGTTCTTTTAGCTGTTCTTCTTCCTCTAACAGATGTGGGATCGATGCTCGATTAAAAAAAAATTCAAATGTGACTGGATGTCCTCGATAATCAAGTGTGCGATAAAAAGCTAGTGCCGCGAAATAGGTGACAATCTAGGGGAGTAGGGACGACTCTGTAAGCTTCCAAAAGAATATATCAACTTTTCTGTTTTTTATTCTTTTCTCCTTAGGCTTGACATCAGTCGGATCTCCTTTTGCTCTCAAGGGTATAGTGAATTTGTACCTTTCACAATTTTCGAAAAAAATCTCAATCGATCCGAACAATTTTTCAGGTCAAGGCAGGCCCCTGTTTCTTCCTGTTTGATTCATCGAGTGATCATTTTTTCCCTAATTTATTCAGATTCATGTCAAAATACAATGGTTTTAAAGAGGTGAAATAAGGATATGATGAAAAGAAAAAAAAATAGAGCCATGACATTGATGGAAGTCATGATTGTCATTGTTATTATTGGAATTATTGGATCAGTGATTGGTTATAATATGAAGGGAGGACTTAACCAAGGGAGAGCTTTTAAGACTAAAGAAGGGATTAATAAGCTGTATCATATTGTCAATTTGTATATAGAAAATGATGAATTAAAAGCTCTTGAAGATAAAAAAGAAGAGTTGGCTAAAAAAGCAGAAAAAATTCTTATGGGTTCGGGTCTTGTAACCAAACCTAAAGAGTATTTATCTGACGGGTGGAAAATTCCTTTAACCTTTAAAATTATTGAAGTAAAAAAAGGTAACGGGATTTACGAAATGCGTATGACCTCTAGTAAATATGAAGCCTATTGCGAAAAAATGGGTAGGAAAACCGATTATCCATGGGAAACCGATTGATCCGTATTTCGCGTGCCCTCTCTGAGAAAAGAGACACACGAGTGTTTTTTGAAAAATCATCTGCTCTTAAAGAGTGCTTCTCTTTTTCGAGAAACCTGCATCACTCATTTAAACTGATTGATGAGAAATGGAGATCCATTAAAAAGAGGAGAAAAAATCATTTAAAACGCTTTTCATTTACCTTTCTTGAACTATTGACTTGTCTGGCTCTTCTGGCTCTTGTTGGCACCTTTTTGATCATTAAAGCTCAACCTATGATCTCATTTTATCAATTTAAGGGAGGAATCAATCATTTGGTAAGAGAACTTGCTTGGACCCAAAAGATGGCAACAATCAGTTCGGGATATGTCGATTTTATGATCGAGCACAAGAAGAATAAACTCCTTTGCAAACGGCAAACCGATGAAGCAAGTGGAGATACAATCAAAGGATTTAATCACTCTTTTACAATTGATCATGTTTCAAAAATCACCTTTGAAGGAAGAGAAAAGGATCAAATACAATTTGACTTTAATCCTTTGGGTTTTATCTTTCCCAAAGGAAAGCTTATGATCTATTCTACTCATAATGAAGAGGTTTATTTAGTTGAAATCCCTTCTGAAAATGGAGAGATTTCTTACAAAAAAATCTCTTCTCTTGATGATCATGAGCTTTGATTGTTGATAAGAAAAGGTTAGATTTTAATAGGTTTTTTTTGGTAAAACGAGGGGGACGTTTAATGATAGAGGTATATGATGGCAGAACAGATAATTATGGATGCTAAAAAAGTAGCAAAGCAAGTGAAAATTCATGGGTCTTTTCGAGGGTTAAAAGAAGCAGCTTTTTATCCTGAACATGAAAAAAGACATGAAACTAAAAAGTATAGAGCTGTTCATAAAAAACTTGTGGTTGAAAAAGATTTACCTTGCTTGATATGTGGTGTGAAACATTCTGATTTGAATGATGAAGAAAAAAGAGTCAATCCGAAAATCAACCCATTTGCTGCAAAACAAATGGAAACGCATCATCATATTATTGAATGGGCTCTTGCTAATGCAATTGATGTAGAAAAGTTTAACAATATACTTCGTCTTCATCTTAAATATCGTCATCCAAATGAGGAGTTGTATTGCAAACCCATGACTAAAGAGGATATTCGGAATTGGGTTGACCATCACGAACATAATTTATGGGTCTTATGTGATGTGCATCACAGACATAAGTTTTTTGGGATACATGAGATTACAGGTCCTATGTGGAATCCACAAAATCTTCTTTTAGACGATTTTGAAAGTGCTATTTCTGAGAAGATTGGTGCATTCATTTAGATTTCACCTGATCCATCTATTGACATCCTCCTCTCCTTAAACGAAGAGGATTCCCTAGTGCTTTAACAGCACTTTGGAGAGTTAAGCATGCATCGCTGCTTCCTACTAGTTCCTGCTTCATAGAGGTTGCCAACGC
>JANQJX010000186.1 GCA_028281425.1 Simkania sp. | reverse complement strand
CCAAGCTATAGGGGTTCGACTTTTCCCCTAGCAGGTCTGTCCCCTGCTGAATATACCAGCCTTAGCTGGACACACATCCTGGACATGAGGGCTCCCTTAAAAATCGATTTAAAGAGACTCCTTTTAAAGGGAAAATATGGGCAAAGACAGGGACGATGCGTGGGGTTTCGTCTATTTGTGAGTATATTATGGATGAAAAAAACCCTCTTGCTTTTGGAATTTTTTCCAACGGATTTGTCAAAAAGACAAAAAATATCAAAAGTCATTTAGAAGATAAGATTTGCTTCCTTCTTGCTTGAGCATTTATTTGAAAAATTTTTATCTAAAGATCAAGTTGTCCATTGAAGGAAAATCAATACTTATAATAAAACATCTCTTTAGCTCGATTCGCAAGATGGACCACCACCGTTTGACTGCAGAGGGGATCTTGAGGACGTGCATTGTAGTAATGGGGAAGCTCATGAACAGGGGCTTTTTCTTCATAAATCAGCCGACTTAAAATATCTTGATCCCCCAAATAGAGGTGATTCCATGCATATACCTTTTCTACCCATTTTTCAATCAAAGCAAGAGAAGAAACGTAACGAATAATTCCTGTTGCATACAAAATTTGTCTAGGAAGAAGTGTGCATTTTTTAACGACACGTTCAACTTCCTTAACAAGTCCAATCGAAGAAAAATTCTTTTCAAATAGAGGAGTTAAAGGTTTAATGACAAAAGTATCAATATCAATCCAAATTGTCTCCTTATAGGGTGTTTGTAAAAGAGCAAAAGGTTTAAAAAACCACCCTTCACGGGCCTTCCAAACATCATGGTACTTTTTTTCCCAATCTGCTTTGAGTTTAGGAGCAATTTTCTCTTTTGGTGTCGGGATTTGTTTTGGCATATCCACTGAAAGAACGCTTCCTTTTGTTTCGCACCAAAGTCTTGCACTTTGAGACATTCCAAAGTCCATAAAAGTAAGAGGATAAGGATTCGTTTGAAAATAGTATTGACAAAAGGGTTTGAGCATCCACTCATGTCTTTGATTGCACCCCGTAATCACCCCCATTTTTTCACTTATCTGATTCCACAAAAAGGGCATAAATTTTTATGTTTTTGGGCTTTTATTAGAAAATGTGATCGACTGAAGCACTCTTTTCTTTCCATCAAGCGTGATATGATGGACAATCAAAGGATCACAGGGGAAAAGCTGAGCATAACCGGGAATTAAATTAAAGTAAGGACTGAGTTCTAAAATATTGAAGTGATTCTCATAGATCGTGCGATTTAAAGCATCTTGATCGGAAAAAAAAAGATTGCTTCTTTTTTCACAATTTTCAACCCATGCTTTAATCACGGGAGAATTTTTTGTAAAAGCAAAAACACCTGACTGATAAGCCGATTCATTGAGTTTGAGAAGACCAAGCTCTAAGCGAAGTAAATAACCTCGAGGAGTATCCTTACAAATTGCAAAACTCAGACTGGATTGATCTAAAATATCAAAAAAAGGAAAGAGGGGTTTTTTAATTTCACAATCAAGATCAATCCAAAGATTTTGCATGTAAGGGGAAAGGGGAAGAAAAAAAGGTTTTTTCATCCATGCCTCTCGAATGCTTTTTGTAAAATTAAAATAAATTTTTTCCCATTTCTTTTTTAAAGAAACAGGAACTTTCTCATCATTTGAAAAGATGGGACAAGAAGGAAGACTTGCAACCGTTCCTTTTGTTTCACACCAGAGTCTTGCACTTTGAGACATTCCAAAATCACAAAAAATTACAGGATAACCGTTATACTTAGAAAAATTTTTCCACCACCATTTGAGCATCCACTCTTGCTTTTGATCACATCCAGTTAAGACTGCTTGTTTTTGACGTTCCATAATTTTTTTATACGCATATTTCTTTTTTATTGCACATCAAGATATCTCGGTCCCTTTTGGAAAATCTTTTTAAGGGAGTGCCTTGAGCTGAAAAATTGTTTGGATCCCTTGAGATTTTTTTCGAAAATTGTGAAAGGTGCAAATTTATAGACTCCTGAAAGCAAAAGGAGATGCGACTTATTGTCAAGCCTAAGGAGAAAAGATCCTTTAAACGATGATTCTCCAGTTCAAGGTAGTCGAGTAATGCGAGGGAATCTCGCCCTCACATTCTCACAGGTAGGGTCAAGAAATGGCGCGCGCATCTGTTGACCACGTTTCCATCTCCTGCCTCG
>JANQJX010000163.1 GCA_028281425.1 Simkania sp. | reverse complement strand
CCTTGAGTCCAATTGGTTGCCCTTCACGCAATTTAAAGTTTGAAATAGATTTTTTTGCTTTAGTGACGATGGGCTTTTGTCCCGATATCAATGCCAGTTCTTTTGCACAATCTTGAATGACATTTTTGTCTTTTAATGCTTCTGCTAAACCCATACTCATAACCACTTTCTTGAGCACAGGTATTTCCATAACATTTTTATAAGAAAATGTTTGCTTTAAAGACTCTTTAGCTTCTTCTTGATATTTCTTCTTTAATCTAGGTCTATCCATCTCTTAATTCATCTTTTTCTTAAGTATCCGATATGTCGTTTTTTTTTCTTTATCAAAGTAAACCAGTTCTTTTTCCTTTTTTTCATTTGTCTCCGACTTGAGCTTCAGTTTTTTTCCATCTCCATCGCAAAGGGCCACATTTGAAATATGTATAGGCATTTCGATGCTAATGATTTCTGACTTTCTTTCTTCCGAACGCGATTTTGAATGTTTTTTTCTTACATTCACTCCTTGAATCACAAGACGTTCTTTTCCTCGAGAAAGAACAACTCCAATTTTTCCTCGATCATTTCCTGAAATCACAAGGACCTTATCCCCTTTTTTAATCCACTTGTTTTTCATGCTTCCCCTTTATATCACTTCTGGTGCCAGAGAACTAATCTTGATAAATCCCTTGTCTCTTACCTCACGCGCCACAGGGCCAAAGATACGTGTTCCTTTGGGATTTTTTTTATCATCGATCAAAACGCAACTATTGTCATAAAATCGCAAAAGAGAGCCATCCTTCCGTCTAATGTAGTTTCTAGAGCGTACAATCACCGCTTTAACAACAGAGCCTTTTTTAACACTTCCTTTTGGATCAACTTCTTTGACTGAACAAACAACAACATCTCCTACATGAGCATAACGTCTTCTTGTCCCTTTTAGTACTTTAAAGCACTTGACACGCTTTGCTCCACTATTATCTGCAACTTCTAGTTTAGATTCCTGTTGTATCATCTTCTACTCACTTTTTTCACTCGTTTAAACCTTAGAAAGAACTTCCAAAACAACCCAACATTTCAACTTTGAAAGAGGCCTTGTTTCTTGAATAGAGACTTTAGTTCCCACCTCTAGAATCTCTTCTTTTTCATGATGCGCATAATATTTTTTCCCTCTTCGAATCACTTTCTTATACCTAGGATGAGAAAATGTCTTTTCAACCATCACTACGACGGTTTTCATCATCTTATTCGAGACAACAATTCCTTCTTTAATTTTTCTTTTACTTTTCTTTTCCATAATACCTTATTAATTGGACTGTCTGATCTTTTGGCGTAATAATGTTAAAACACGAGCTCTATCTTTTCTTTTTTGAGCAAGAAGATGGGGTTTTTCAAGCTTTCTATTCACCTTAAGCTCATTCATGAGATCAAAGATTTCACCACAACAATCTTCATACTTTTGCTTTAACTCTTCTTCTGTACAATCTATTAATTCTTTAGCCTTCATCTCAAACCTCTTCTACTCGTTCAACAAAACGAGTACGATAAGGGATTTTAGCCGCAGCTTTTAAAAGAGCAACTCGAGCTTCATCTCTGGAAACATTTGCCACTTCGAATAAAATCCTTCCAGGTTTTACAACTGCAACCCAGTGGTCTGTCCCTCCTTTCCCTTTTCCCATCCTTGTTTCAGCAGGTTTTCTTGTGATAGGCTTGTCAGGAAAAATACGGATCCAGACTTTTCCCTTCCGACTAAAATAACGCGTCATAGCAATACGACATGCTTCTATTTGTTGGTTAGTAATATAGCCTCGCTCTAACATTTGCATACCAAAATCACCAAACAAAACAAATTGACCCGCTTTTGTGAGTCCACTCATAGAGCTTTTTTGCTGCTTACGAAATTTTGGTCTAGACGGAATCAATGCCATATTTACCTACTTTCTTCCTAACTTTTTCATATTAACTTTCCCCTTGATCTCCTTTATTAATCCAGACTTTAACCCCAATGGATCCATAAGTGGTTTCAGCTCGACCTATTGCATAATCAATATTCGCCCGAAGCGTATGAAGAGGAACACTCCCTTCCTTATACCATTCAGTGCGAGCAATTTCTGCTCCACCAATACGACCTGAAATTGCAATTTTAACCCCGGCTGCGCCTGCATCCATAGAAGATTGAATCGCTTTCTTTAAAGCACGGCGAAAAGCCACACGTCTTTCAAGTTGCTTGGCTATAGCACTACTTACAAGTTTTGCATCAAGATCAGGTCTTTTTATTTCAGCAACTTCGATCCATACATCTTTACTTGTTAATTTTTTAAGCTCTTGTTTGAGAATATCGATTTCTACTCCTTTCTTCCCAATAACAAGACCTGGCCTTGCGGTATGAAGCGTAATTTCAATCTTCTCACTCATCCGCTTAATTTTGATATGAGAAACACCCATACAACAAGGTTTTTTTAGCAAAAATTGACGTATTTGCATATCTTCTAACAAGAAAGTGCCAAATTCTTTTTTATTCGCAAACCAAATCGATTCCCAGTTTTTCTTAATAACAAGTCTAAATCCTCTTGGGGATGTCTTTTGTCCCATTTCCCATTTCCTCTTTCTAAGCTTGAGTTGTTCCTACAATGATGGTAAAGTGGCTCATCTGTTTAAGTATCGGAACACGCCCTCCACGACATTTTGACTTTGCCCTTTTGAGAACCGGTCCCTCATCGATTTTAACCTCTTTCACTTTCAAGTCTTTTCTTTGCACAGTATAAAGAGTTTCTGCATTTGCAATAGCACTATTTAATGTTTTCATGAGAAGCTTTCCCCCCTTTAAATTACAAAAAAGGAGCTGAAGGAGGGCTTCTTCTACTTTTTTCCCGCGGATTAACCGAGCTGCAAATCTCGCTTTTCTAACACTAACCCGAACATATTTTGACTCTGCTCTTGCTTCAACCATGATTCAATTCACTTGCTTTATTTTTTTAACGGATGTCCTTTAAACAGCTTTGTAGGTGAAAATTCTCCTAACCGATGACCTACCATACCTTCCGAAACAAAAACAGAAATGAATTTCTTCCCATTATGCACTTCAAAAGTTTCTGCAATCATATCTGGAGTGATCATCGAACGTCTTGACCAAGTTTTAATTGCCTTCTTCGATTTTTCTTGCTTATTTTTATTCACCTTTTTTAAAAGGTGATGATCTACAAATGGTCCTTTTCTTAGCGATCTACCCATGCTATTCCCTATTTTTTCCTACGATCTTTAACAATCATTTTTTTAGATTTTTTCTTAGAGCGCGTACGAAACCCTTTGGTTTGCATTCCCCATGGAGTCCTAGGAATATATCCATTGTGACGCCCTTCTCCCCCCCCATGAGGGTGATCGACTGGATTCATTGCCGTCCCTCTCACAGTTGGCCTAAACCCGCGCCAACGACTACGCCCTGCTTTTCCTTCAACACGCAAAACCCATTCCGAATTAGAAACAGCACCAAATGTAGCCCGACACGTTTCTTTAATAAGACGCACCTCACCAGAAGGCATTTTAATCGTAGCATACCCCCCTGTACGTGCTTGTAATTGCGCCGAAAGACCCGCCGACCTTACTAGCTTTGCCCCACATCTTGGCTTCATTTCAATGTTATGAATCACAGAACCTACAGGCATTCGACTGAGCATCATGGCACAGCCTATTTTAAAAGGAGCTTTGTCACCAGATAAAAGACGATCTCCTATTTGAATATTTTCCGGAGCTAAAATGTATCTCTTTTCTCCATCTAAATAGTGAAGAAGCGCAATATAAGCACTTCGATTAGGGTCATATTCAATAGATGCTACATAGGCTTCAATCCCATCTTTATCTCTTTTAAAATCAATGATACGGTAAAAACGTTTATGCCCTCCCCCCCTATGACGACAGGTAATATGCCCATGATGGTTCCGTCCATTTGTGCGCCTTTTTGCTTGCTTAAGACCCTTTAAAGGTCGAGTCCTTTTATTCGCAGCCACAGACTTTTTAAGCGCTGCATTAGAGGGAAGGACTAATTTTCTTTGACCTGGTGTTGTCGGTCGAAATTTTTTAACCACAGCTCATTCTCACCTTATTCAATTAAACAGCCTCATCTAGCATGTCCCCTTCTTCTAAGGTGACAATTGCTTTTTTAAAAGCTGAGCGATAACCCAAGCGGCCTCTTACACGTCGCTTTTTAGGCTTCATATTTATCGTATTCACTTCTTTAACTTTGATCTTTTTCTCTGCATAGATCACTTCAATCGCACGTGCAATTTGAGGCTTTGTTGCTTTTTTGTTAACGATAAAAACATATTTTGGAGACTTACATTTACTTAAGCAACGATTATTTTCCTGAATTTTAAGATTTTCAAGGACAGTGACTTTTTCCGTCATATATCTATGATAGATGGTCTTATATGCTCTTCCTTTATCCATGCTCTATCGATCCCCTAATATTTTAAGCAATTTATCTAAAGCATTTTCAGAAATCACAATCTCTTGACAATTCATAACATCATAGCCACTTATGTTTTCAATTGCCATAAAATGCATTTTGGGCAAATTTCTCATACTTAAATAAAAATAAATTTCATCATCAGCTCTTTTTTCAAAGGACTGACCGAGGAAAAGAATTTTTTTTCCTCCAATCCCTATTTGCTTAAACAAAACTGCAGCTGTTTTTGTCTTCGGCGTTTTTAATCCAGCTTCCTTAAGAACATGAAGATGGCCTTCTTTAATTTTTCCTGCTAAAAGAAAACGGATAGCACTTCTTCTTTCTTTTTGGTTAATACGAACATGTTGATTAAATTTAGGCTTTGGGCCAAAAACAGCAGCCCCCCCTCGATATTGAGCAGCTTTAATCGTTCCCTGACGAGCGCGTCCCGTCCCTTTTTGAGGATGGGGCTTTTTATTCGAATGGTTGATCTCTGAACGTCCTTTTGTATTTGCACTCCACTGGCGACGATTTGCTCTTATGGCAACGAGATAGTCTTTAACCATTTGCTCGTTAACCGATTTCTCAAGAAGGCTTTTATCAATTTCAAATTCTTCAGTTACATGACCTGTCATGTCATATTTCTTGAACTTGTTCATAATCTAAGACCTATTGCTCAGGTTTTTTAATCGATTTTCTCATAAAAACAATCCCACCTCTAGGACCAGGAACAGCCCCTCTAACAAGTAAGAATTGACCTTCAAGATTAACGCGTATCACCTTTAAATTCATAGCTGTTATGCGAGATCCCCCCATTTGTCCTGCCATTTTTCTCCCAGGTAGGCAACGTCCTGGAGTACTACGCATTCCAGTAGAACCTGCCGTTCTCTTAAAGCCAGAACCATGTGCTCCCGGGCCTCCTGCAAAACCATGTCTTTTAATGACACCTTGGAAACCTTTCCCTTTAGAAACTCCAATCACATCGATATATTTTGCATTTGAAAAATAATCAAAATGAATCTCTTGACCTACCTTAAACCCTTCATCATCTTCAATGCTCGACTCGATAAGAAACTGACGCATTTCTACTTTTGCCTTAGAAAAATGTCCAACAAGGGGCTTACTTAAATTTTTTCTTTTTGATTCAGCAATTTTAACACCTCCAATTTGAACAGCTCGATAGCCATCCTTTTCTGAGGTCTTTATTTGAACAATGACATTTGCTTCTGCTCCAATTAAAGTGCAAACAATTCTATTCCCATTTTCGTCAAACAAATGAGTCATCCCCTTTTTCCTGCCAAGAAGATTCAGCGTCATGATTTAACTTCCCTTGTCTATTTCCAATCACATAATCAATGTATAAATGAATTTTCCAAAGCCTACCGATCCTCTTTCTTTGAGGAGTAAAAAGCCTAAAGCGAAATATTGAGTTCCGCTTTCAGACCTGCCTACATCAGACTAATCGAGCAGATTAGCAAATCAGTTTATTTTGTACAATCACAATTTGTTAAAGATAAAAGAGACCGACCACTAAAAAACCATTTTTTAAACTTTCCTCTCCAAAAAGAGGATCACAAGCAGCTATGACTCTTTGTATAGAACTGTTGCAAACCGACATTTTTCGAAAGGAACCCTTAATTTTATCGAAAACTTGATTTGGCTTAAGTTGATATTATCCGCCGAGCGGTTTTGCATCATCTACAATATTAACGATGAAACAGCACTTCACTCTCTTATGATAGGCAACGAATTTCCCGATATCCGTTATATCACTAACATTTCAAGGGAAAACACCCACCCCACCATTCTAAGAACCGAAGATGTTTTGACTTATGCCTCCAGCCTCTTTGAAGTTGGCATGAATCTCCACTCCTGGACTGATCTCGTTCGAGAAGAAGCGATTGATTCTGCAGTCTACGATGCCATGGCTCCTTACGCCAATGAAAAAGCTGCAACATTGCTTAAATTCATCGAAAAGGACCTAAATTCGACCTTTCTACTGAGACTCTTTACGAGTGGGGTATTCTCATTCCAGAATTAGCCCAACATCCCTTATTTAAACAGCATGTACAATCCTTAATTGACCACCTAAAAAATGAACGACAGCAAGCAAATCTTCCTGCATCCCCCATTTGAGCTAACTATCATAACCTTTTTTTGCTAAAAAACCTTCATTTTATTTGCTTTAAAGGGAATGCCTTAAACTGAAAAATTTTTCGGATCACTTGAAAGCAAAAAATGTGCGATTTTCTTAAGCCTAAGGAGAAAAGATCCTTTAGAAGGCGACTTTCCAGTTCAAGGCGGTCCCTCTTACTTAACTCACCTTACGCAAAACAAGGGGTAGGAGCAGTGAATCTTTTGAATTTCAATAAAACCAAAAATACTCGCAATATTTCATTCAATATTGCTGCGCTTTTTGGCTTCATTGACTTTTCAAAATCTTGCATCGCTCCTACCCCTTGTTTTGCGTAAGGTGAGTTACTTAAGTTCCAAAAAAATCCGCACATTCTGTTTTCCCAAAGGTGGTAAGAAATCAGGGGAATCATTTTGAAATTTAAATCAATGAGACTGGGGTTGATTTTGAAGGTAACACTCGATTTGACGATCGATTTTTTTATCAGAAAGATAAACAATCGCAATCAAAGAAAAGAGAAGGGTTAAAAAAATTAAAATCAAAACCCACTCTCTTTGATCTAATCGAACCATACTCTAAATTTTTTGTTCACTTTTAATGTTGATTTGGGGTTGAAGCGTTATATTTCATATAAGTATATCCCATCCCCAAAACAGATGCAGCTGTCCCAGCAATATCGAAAAACAACGCTGAAACTTTATAACTTTTAACGAATGCATTACTCAAAGTAAATGTATTCAAAGCACATGCACAGGTGTGCACACCAACCATCAAAACATCTTGTGTAATACGCCCCTTAACACCATTGACTTGATCTTGCTGACCATTTCTCCTAATCTCTTCGACAACAGCAATGTCATTGATACGTAAAGCAATTCCAAAAAGAGCTGACGTAACCCCAAAAAGAGCTTTAGCAACAGTTAACTCCCTTAAATAAGGGGTTAAAAAAATAAAGGCATGAATAGACGCAAAATATTTAAGCCCCCCAAGATTATCAGCAAATGTTTTGGTAAGATGTCTTCCAAAACTAAAATAATGAGCCTCTCTCCAATGTTGAACACATTTATCTAGGGTCATTATCCCTCTAATCCCATTGATAAATCCAATTTGTTGGTCTAGAGGTTTTAATAATTTCTTACTAAGTGCCTCTGTATTCAATCTATATTTCCCAAATACAAGAGTTGTTTTCTCAGTGCAATATTGAAACCAATTACAAGCCGAATTAAAAAGACGTACCGCATTACGAGTATCAATAAAAGGATCTATTGTGAAATTCAAAACATGTTTTGTATTTCCAACGACTGTCATCTCAATATTCCTCCTACCTATCCTATTACCATTTGATTTGTATCTTTAAATGCTTTCATCTGTTCTTCAAAAAAATGTTGTGCAAAATAAGTCACTGCCCAACCAGCAAAAAAGGCAAGTTTTAGATCCTTTGTTCGACTGACAAGCTCTGGAATTATAATAGGGCTACCTAATGTAGATGCGACATAATTTAAAGCCACAACTTTCAAAAAAACAAGTGAAGCCACTCCAATAGTCCCCAACCATTTTTTAGATTGATCTTGACTTCGATAAATCTCTTTAGCCTCAGCATTCTTTAAAGTATCGATGCCTTCTGGATCTGTTTTTAGACTTTGAATTTGCTTATAAAGAAGATGTGTAAAGTAGAAAACTCCACATAAATTCCCACTAAACCCAATATGCTTTATCGGAAGGCCTTCAAGAGCATCAACGCTAAATAAAGTCCCAACAAACGTTGCTCCATTTGAAATAGTCACAAAAACATTTAAGGCAACTTTTTGCAATCGTTTTGAAAGTAACCTCAATCCTCCTTCTTCAACATCTCCATTTTGAATGTTATCATTTGAGACAAGTTCGACAATACTTTGCTTAAAAGACCTTAAAGAGGTTCCCAAAGCCCAGTAAGCGGGTAGATTAGAAAGTTCACCTCCAATTTTTCCAAAATCAATGACATGGCTCCAATCATAGCCCAATGCATTTTTAGCTCGATTGGCAATTAAGTTAAAACAACCCAGAACAAACAAAGGAGTTTGATAGTCGTTATCTTTACTCCCAAAAAAACTTTTGATAGGTTCCATTCTAATTAAAGGAACATGTGTGACCGGTGTTACCATTAAAAACTCCTCTTAACAACTGCAAGCAAATGAACTATTCAAGAAAAAAATCCTTTAAGGTTAATTTTTAATCTTTTTTACAAATTCAAAATGCCTAAATTTTTAGAAGATGGTATTGAGATTTAAATTTCAAAAGCTCATTTTAAATGAAAACGGCATTATTGTCAATTGTCAATAAAAAATACTTTTAACAAATCCGTATAACCTAAAAAATACAACGCCTCGATCATCATCATTTCTTACCCCCTATCCTAGGGAATGAGGGAGTGTTTGAAAATATTTCATCTTCACCACCTCTGGAAAAAAGGATGCATGAGTGTTTTCGAAAACGTTAAGAAATTCGGTGAGGTTGCAAACTTATCCATTCGGGGCCTGCCTTGAACTGGAAAGTCGCCTTCTAAAGGATCTTTTCTCCTTAGCCTTAGAGATAAGTCGCATCTCCTTTTGCTCTCAAGAGATTGTGAATTTGTACCTTTCACAATTTTCGAAAAAAATCTCAAGGGATCCGAACAATTTTCCAGTTCAAGGCAGACCCATTCGAGAATTTCTTAAGCCTTGAAAAACACTCGCGCACGCCTTTTCACAAAAATCAGATGAAAGCTTTACCAATTCACGCAAAGAGGATCTCCCCTTCACATGATTCGGCCAGGGATAAGGCAGTTTAAAATGCCTTCCAAAGCAGTCATGAGATTCTGCACTTACCCAAAAAGCCGATGCCACAAAATAGGGAGCAATTTGAGATAAAAGAGGATCCAAAATGTAAAATACCTTTGCCCCAGATCATGTCATTTTTGATCCTTTCGGCACAGTTTTACCCCTGATGATGCCCTACAAAGCAAGAGCTTTAAGAAAGCTCCTTTTTTTGTGAAACATGAGAATTCACACAAAAAGCACAAGAAGAAATAGAGTGTCCTCTCAAAAATTCTAAAACTGAAAGGGTTTTTTTTCCTTCGAGCTGGACCTCCAAAAGCTCTAAAGCCTCTTGACCACATCCTACCACCCACCTTTTACGATCACAAATGAGACCCTTTCCATAAGACCCTTTTAAATGTTTGCAAACTTGGCTTTTTAAAATTTTAAGCCTTTTGACTTTCCCACCTATTTGTACAAAAGACCATGCTCCTGGCTGCGGACTCAAAGCTCGCACCTGATTGTGCAACTCTTTTGCGCTCTTTTTCCACACAATCTCCCTCATTCCCGGAGTGATCTTCTTCACATAAGAAGCTTCTAAAGAGTTTTGCTCTCTCTTAGAAACCGTCCCTTTTTCAAAGTTTGAAATCACTTCAAAAAGAAGATTTGCTCCCAAAACCAAAAGTTTTTTTTCTAATTCTTCAAAATTCATCTCATGATCAATTGGAATCGATTCTTGAGCAAGAATATCTCCTGCATCCATTTTCACTCCCATTTCAATGATGGTCACCCCAGTTATAAAGTCTCCATTTAATAGAGCAAATTGAATAGGAGCTGCCCCTCGATATTTTGGCAATAAAGAAGCATGCAAATTGATCGAGCAAAGACGAGGAGTCTTAAGAAGATTTTCCTTGATAATCTCCCCATAAGCCACCACCACAAAAAGATCGGCCTTATAAGAAGCTAAAATCTTTTGAAAGGAAGGATCAGAGCTTTTGGAAACCTGGTAAAGAGGGAGATGGGAACAGTTGTCTAAAACCCATTTTTTTACGCTGCTAAAAACAGGCTTAGATGAACGCTTTCTAGGTTTATCGACTTTTGTC